>NZ_KV838585.1:35277-77429 GCF_001838705.1 Staphylococcus sp. HMSC34C02 | reverse complement strand
TTCTATTAGTACACATCGCGTTGATAACGTTTGTCCTTCTTCATTTGTTTAAGATATGCTTCAGCATCCGCTTCAGATAAGCGTTGTTCTTTCACTAGAACGCTGCGGATAGCTTCATGTACATCTTTCGCCATGTGTTTTTCATCACCACAAATGTAAATTGAAGCACCATTTTGAAGCCATTCATTAAATTCTTTACTATGTTCAGCAATACGATGTTGGACGTATACTTTTTCATCTGTATCACGTGAGAAGGCCACATCCATCTTACCTAGCACGCCGTCTTTCAACCATTCTTGCCATTCTGTTTGGTATAAGAAATCCGTAGTGAAATGCTGGTCTCCGAAGAATAACCACGTATTACCTTTAAAGCCATGTTCTTCACGTTCTTGCATGTAAGCTCTAAATGGTGCAACACCTGTACCAGGACCAATCATGATTACTGGTGTATCGCCCTCTTTAGGGAACTTAAAGTTTGGATTACGTTTTAAGTAAATCGGTACTGTGTCACCTGGTTGAATACGTTCAGCAAATTGAACGGAACATACACCTGAGCGGTCACGACCATGCGCGTTATATCTGACAGCACCAACTGTAATATGCACTTCATCTGGTAGCGCTTCGTAGCTACTTGAAATTGAATATTCTCTAGGTGGTGATTTTCTTAATAATTGATATAAATTTTCAGGTTGCAATTCTGTTGTCGCAAAGTCATTTAATAAATCAATTAAGTCACGACCTGCAATATAATTTTGAACCCATTCATTATCATTGACTTTTTCTTTAAGTTCATCATTTTCGAAGAATGCTGCCGCATTGATTAGAAGCGGTTTCGTTAACTTCGTAATTTCAAAATGAGACGTTAGCGCTTCTTCCAAGCTTAGTGTGTCACCTTCATCCGAAATTTGAACTTGATCATTCGGGTCCCAACCTAATGTGCTTATTAGTAAATCAACTAATGCCGGATCGTTTTGAGGTAGCACGACTAAACAGTCACCAACTTCATAATCTTCACCGAAGTTATCTAATAGAAACTCAATATGACGCGTTTCTTTATTAGATCCTTGGCCGTTAAGATTAATGTTTTCTAAGACCTCTGCTTGATACGGATTAGCTTTAGAGAATTTCTTCTCTTTCGCTGATTTAATAGACTCACTCACAATTTGCTCATTTTGAGTGCCTTCCGGTGCGGTATCAATTGCATTGATAACGTTAGCCATCCACTTTTCAGCGTCTTCTTCATAATCTACGTCACAATCAACACGATCATAAATACGTTCTGCCCCTAATTCATCTAACTTTCTATCAAAGTCGCGACCTGTTTGACAGAAGTATTCATACGTTTGGTCACCTAAAGCAAGCACTGAGAAGCGTACGCCTTCAAGCTTAGGTGCCTTACGACCATGAATAAACTCATGTAATTCTGCTGCGTTGTCAGGCGGATCTCCTTCACCTTGCGTAGACGTAATTATGAATAAATCTTCAACATTTTTAAGATGCTTAGGTTTGAAATCATCCATCGCTTTCAATGTCACGTTATGACCGATATTTGATAGTCGCTCTTCAAATATTTCAGCTAAACCTTGTGCATTACCTGTTTCTGAACCATATAAGAGTGTGATTGCTCTTTTTTCTGGTGTAAGCACAGGTTCATTTTGTTTGAGCATTGCCTCTGTACCTTCCGTTAACCCGTCTTGATTAACTGACTGTGAAGCAGTTTGTGATGGTATCGCTCCATTTGATGTTAATTGTTGGTTAGCTACTAAATATCCACTTAACCATACTTTTTGTTCAGGCGTAAGTGTTTGTAATAGTTCATTAATTTGTGCCGCTTGCCCTTCTGTAAAAGGACTATTTGTAACACTTAAATTCAATTGCATCCACCTCTTATTCCGTAAAATAACAATGATTTGATAATAGCTTTATACTACTTTTATTATGTAAGAAATATGCCCATCTGTACACTATTACCAGGCATAATTTGCCACCCTAAATATAAAACATATCAGAATACTATGTTTTATATTCAAAAAATTTTACCCATACGTATTATGGTTTATCAGCAACATGCAAGCCACATTCTGTTTTATCAAAATTAGACCATCGTCCGGCCCTAGAATCATCCGAATTAAATACAGGCGACGTACATGGAATACAACCAATACTAGGATAATGTTGATCATGTAATGCATTGTAAGGTAACTCATGCTTCTTGATATAATCCCAAACTTCATCTTCTGTCCAATAAATTAATGGACACACTTTAACTGATTTGAAACGCTCATCTTTATTAATGAAATTGGTATGTGCACGTGTTGGCGATTGATCGCGTCTCAAACCTGAAACCCAAGCTACAGCTCCACCTAACACCTCTTCTAAAGGTTTAATCTTTCTAATGTAACAACATTGATTAGGATTATTCTTCCACAATGCAGGATTATACTTATCAGCTTGCTCCTCAAGGGTTAAATCGGGCTTCTTCATTTCAATTCGAAGCTTTGGAAAACGTGCTTTCACATTATCGATTAAGTCATACGTTTCTTGAAAATGTAAATCCGTATCTAGAAAAACAATTTGTGCATCAGGCTTAATCTGATAAATTAAATCAATTAACACCATACTTTCCGCTCCAAAACTACATGAATAAACAATGGAATCACCATATGTGCGATACGCCCATTCTAATATTTGATACGCGCCTTTCGTAGCGTCATCAGTAGACATCGTATCAATGAAAGGGTCACCTTCAAAATGTTCATATGTAATTGCCGGTACTGACATAAACTTATGGTCCCCCCTAAAATTTCACAAATTTATTAATCTAATACCTATCAGAATTGTCAGAATAATATGTTACTACTTTATCGAGTTTCGGCTATAAAGTCAAGGTGCTGGAGAGAAATATAAAAAGAAGTAGGGAGTGGAACAGAATTCTCTTTAAATTCGTCGCCCACGCCCAACTCTTTGCTTGTATAATTTTTTGATGAAGTTCTATTTGGTGGGGCTCCGCCCGCCACCTTAAGGATGACTAGTTTTGAAAAAAGATTGATTTAAGCGTATTTTCAAATCAGTCAGCTACTGCAAATTTGCAAAATAGCGTTATTATATTATCTAACTCTTGTTGTAATTTTTCTCTAGTCATGATTTTCAGGTATACATTGTATAAGTGCAATTTTACCGTTATCTGTGTCTACTAAAATTTCAAAGCCATTATTTTTCACAGTATTATAAATATAAACTCCCGCATCACTGTTTTCTTCATAATCGCTGTATTTACTAATAAATGTACGTTCGTCAACATTTGAAGGTGAAACGCCAATTTCTCTTACTACTTCAGTATTACCTTTCAATTTATAGGCCACTGCTAAGTTCCCATAAATGGTATAAAGATAATCCATTCCTATTTTATGAAAGACACGATTTGAAATTCCATATCGTTTCTCTACTTCTGCTCTAGTCATGCCTAGTTTAATGCCCATATAAGCATCCCTTGTATCCTTTTGCATAAATGATCTATGGAAATCTTCACTCATGACATCAATTTTAGGGCCTTGTAATTGCGTCGTATCTGTCACTTTGTGCTTTTCATCTTCTTTTTGTTTGGCTTTTTGCTTTTCAGCTTTAACAGGATCGTTAGACACTTTATCTTCATCCGTTGTCGCTTTCTCTTTCTTCACATGCGTCGTCGTAGTCGCAGTCTGTTTTGGATGTTCTGTTTCCTTTAAAAAGAAATGATAATACGCAAAACAACAACTGACGATAATGCCAATAACGACCAACCCAATTAATACAAATGGCCAAATCCTTGTTTTATGAGTAGACGGTTCATATTGCACGCTTTCTGAAATATCTTCAAATAGATGTAAATCATAGCCACATCTATTACAAAAATGTTGCTCGTTTATCAGCTTGTTACCACACTTAGGACAAAATCTCATGATATTACCTTCTTTCACTTCATGCTGTTAAATCTAGATGTTGGGTGTGAGATTAGGTCTTTTATCTATGTCGACATCCACGTTATAGTTCATTTTAAAGTAAGCAACCGTGATTTTCTATCATTTTTTAATCGTGTCTAAAAAAATAAAGCCGATAAACGCATTGCGCTTCTCGACTTCAATTTAATCATTCTCGTTCTGATTTCTGTCATCATATCGCATTTGTTGTCGGTAACCATACGTACTTTCTTTAATTAATTGGTCATTCAATAGTCCAGCACCAATAGCACCTGCAACAGTCGAAATAGATGCTGCGAACCATGGAATGCTAAGATATAAATCGATGCCAGCCGGCCCTTTCAAACCAACCTGTTGTCCTAGAAAATCAGCTGGTAATAATACCAATTCAGCAATTAAAAATAACATGTAGAGAATAAAATAATAAATAATAATCGCTACAAATAGTGTCATCACAGTAGTTAAATTATATAACCATGTAATGCGTTTATTACGACTTTGTTTTACTGACTCCCACAAATCATGGGACATCATAATCCAAAGCAACATACCTAACACTGCAATCACTGAGATACCAAAGAGGCGCCACATTGAGAATTCCATGCTCATCTGCCACATAGTGGTAAATATTAAGCCGAATGCGCCTGTAGTGAAAGCAATTGCCACAATATTACTTAAGCTGGCCATCATGTTAAGCGGGTTATTCGCAAAGGTCATACCACTAACGAGACGAATCATTCCCATTGACCGTGTGTTAGATAAATAGCGTAAATGATCATTGCCTGTTTCATCTAGACGCACTTCAGTTTTTTCAATTTTAGAAAATGGGAATTGTTTGTTAACTGCGTATGCGACCTCATTATGGCTATCATAGTCACTGTTTTCCGCTTCAGAATGATGCACTTCATTAATAATTGCTATAATCGCATTCTTGAAACGTTGCTTAACCGGGCGCCAACCAAATGCAGGATACGAGAATACAGCCGCGCCGTTCTTCTTGTTGATATCCAATGCTAACACACGTTCATTATGAAACATAGGTAAATCTGTGATAGCTACAACATAATCCCATTGGCGCTGATCATGATAGTCTTGTATTTTTTTGAAAATTTTCCCTACCGATTCAGCATAACCAGTCAGAGGATCAACCACAAGGTCCACTTTCCACTCGTGTTGGTTGTTATTCTGGTGAGACAGGATATTCGGAATATCGTCCATTAAACTTTCAGCAAGTTTCTCTGTCACACCCGGTGCTACAACTAAACCGATTGTTTTCGCTTCATTCATGCGTCATCCTCCTCTCTATGGTCTTGTTTCTTACCTTCATAGGATTCATCATCATTGCTTTCATTGTTTGATGAAGACTGTTCAACTTCACGATGTGATACGTCTTGTGATTGTTGTGCTTCTTTCTCTTTTTCTTCTTGTTGCGCTTCTTTATAACGATGATACTGACGATACGAATACGTAATGCGACGAATCTTCTCTTCATTCTCTACAGTGGAACCCATTGCCCCGGCTAATAACCCAAGTGAGGATACAAACCATAATAATTTTAAATAATTCACAAATGTAAAGTCAGGGTTCGCACTTGTCCAATTATTAAATAAACTCACAGGTACGAATAATGAGACACTGATGGAAAGTAATACATATAAAACAATATAATTCATCAATGTAATCATGACTAAAGTGAGTAATGTCGTTGCATTATAGGTATAACGATACACACGTTGTGATTTCGCCGTCTTTTCTTCAAATAGTTGATGCGCATATAATAGCCATCCAGCCATCCCTAATATAGAAATAATCATGAGAACAATAAATCTGATGGTTGAATATTGAACACTTAATTCCCATGGCATCGAGAAGATGGATACATAAGTCCCAGTGGCAAACGCAACCGAAATAATCTTCTTGAAATTAAACAAGTTCTTCCATGGCTCATTTGCGCGTGTCAAACCTAAAATAAGTTGAATCCAGCCTAATATTAAGAACCGATTAATATACCGTCTCTTTGGACTATCATCTTCTCTAGGGTCAACTGCTTTAGGCTGAATAAGCGGATGCACTTTCGGACGTTCTTTCGTATTATTGTGATATAACTGTTCGACGAGCGTTGTCATACTTTTCACTAACTTACGTTCTAGATCGATCCAACCTAGCGCAGGTAATGAGAGCATTGACACACGTTTCTCACTATTAAAGTCACTAATCACGACTTTATTACCGGAGATACTTGGTAAATCCGTAATACAGATGACGACATCCCATTGATGTTTTTCCTTCAACTCAGCAGCTTTATCAATACTTTCACGCACATCTTCAGCAGAACCTATTAACAAATCTACTTTACGCTCGAAGTGCCAGTCATCCACTTCATCAATACGTTCATGCAACTGCTGTTTGATTTTAGGTATCGCATGTTCCACTAGCTTATGTGCTACACCTGGCGATGGCACTAACCCAATCGTATAGGTCATGTTGAACCTCCTTCCATTTACGATGTATTCGTTTAACGATGTCTTATTTTGAAAAGTGATTATTTCACGATGATCAAAATGATGCAATGTTCATTTTATGATAATAAGAATACTTTTTACAATAAAATTAGTTAATATTATTATATTAATTTATCACGCTATAATCACAACGCATCATTGTATAGCCTTGACTTCTAGATTTAAAACTACTAAATTAAATATATAGTATAAATATATGCACTAGGGGTGTTTTAAACTGAGATGGAGTATGACTCCAAACCCTTTGAACCTGAACTAGGTCGTACTAGCGTAGGAAAGTGTGGACGGAATTGTAGATCATATTTAAGGTTTAGATAACTATGCCTTATTTCATATAAGCTTACATCTATCATTTACGTGACTTTCCTATGTGTGAAGGTTGCGTATTTTTTACTTTAAACAGCGTAATAGAGGTGACTGCCAGACAACTTGATTATTGTAGCATGTGTGCCATAGTGATGTAGGTCGTGTCTGAGAGAAACTCAGACTAGTAGCATTATAGAAAATTCATTTTATTTATCCAATTCATTTATCCGTATAATAGAAATTAACGTAACGTCGGTGATGCTAACTTAGGAGCGTCGCCGACTTCTTTATTGCAATTAAAAAGAGCGAGACATTCGTCTCACTCTTTAAACGACTCAACTTTTAATATTTGTAAGGATCGTTATCTTTTTTATCTTTCAATTTGTCCGCTTCTTCACGTACAAAATCTTGATCTTTATGATTGTCTTGTGATTGTTCAAAATCACTTACATCCTTATGCGCTTCATCTTGATATCTATCGCTACGAGAACCATATTGCGTATGGTTGTTATGTTCATCTCGGTCATGGTCCACATTATGTTCAGAATCATGACGCGTATTTACGTAACGATTGTTATCATCACTATGATTTAAATGTTGATGGCTACCATTGTGCACATCCTCATTAGAATGTTGCTGACGATCATGATGCACATCATCATTTGAATAATGTTCTTTAATTGCGCTTTGTTCTTTTGCTTTATCTTCTTCATCTAAAATAAAGGCATTATTTTTAGCGTTAACCGCTTTATCGTCATGACGGTTATCATAGTCATGGTTACGGTTATTGTTGTCGTAGTAACCATTGTCATAAGTGTCTTTCTTCTTACCTTTTCTTACTAATAACATGATACCTGCTACAATCCAAAGGATAGCACTAATCCAGTTAGACATGATGGCAACTAGTGCTGCAATAATTAATAAGATACCTGCGATTTTAGGTTTCTTACTAATAAGAATACCACCGATGATTGCTAATACCAATGTAATCACGGCACCCCAAGTTAAGAAACTGAAGAAGCTACCTAAGGCATCGAAACCTTGGTTCATTTCAGATGCAGAGAGTGTATTACCTTGATTTTGAGACTCTCTAATCATTTGATCTTTGAAACTATCATTACTCATTAATGGTTTAAGAACTAAGAACATGATTGCAATTAATGCTTGTAATGCAACCCCTAACCAAGTAAGAATATGTTCTACTGTGCGTTTAATTTTGTTGTTTTGCGTTTGATGCGATGTATAATCGTTTGTTTGATTAGCCATTTTTACGCCTCCTTTTCTTGTTCTATACCCTTGCGCGGACTAGGTTACACTTATTTTCCAAAAAGTATAACAAATTTCTAACGCAAATATTTAATGGTATCGATTAACAATCATGTAGTAAATGCGTGAGGTAATCCAATACATTAAGGCGTAAATCACAACAATCGATATGATGACACCGACATAGCTGGTCACAAACACACCAATGCGGTTCACATTGAGAATGCCTAAAACATTAAATATAATCTTGGAGGCAAAGATCACATGCATCGTTGCCACAATAATCGGTAATGCAAATATCCAGATAATTTGTTTATTAATGGTAGCTTTAATACGCGCTTTTTCAATTCCCACTTGCTGCATAATTTGATAATTTTTACGATCCTCATAACCTTCTGCAACATTTTTATAATACATCATTAAGAATGTACCTATGAATAGAATGATAGACACTACCGTTCCAATAAAGATAAGCCCACCATTGATTTCATATAATGTGCCTGCCACTTCTCTTTTATCATCAATACTCACTTTATAGCGTTGCATTAGTTTATTTTTCACTTTATCAAAGTCAGATGTGTGCTTTGTCATGATATTAAAATGCATAAATGTGTTTTGAACTTTCTGCGTGCCATGATGGTCGTTCTTATCAGCATTGACATAATAATTGGTTAATTGTTGGAATGTCTTATCATCTGGAGTAATAATAGTTAACGATCCTGGAACTGGATAGGAATAGTTATGACCATCTATTTGTTTAATATTAAATTGGTCTCCCATCATTGTTGCCGTGCTTAATTTTTTAAAAGGTTGATTTAAACTTTCAAATCCTAATTCACCATGTTTCAACTTAACCTTCTTCGTGTTTAGCTCATTATAATCGTGCTGTGTCATAATCACGAGATAGGCACTATTAATCGTCATATTATAATCTTTATTATTACGATGTTTAAATAATCCTGGTTGTTTGTAATCCACCGCAATGAGTGAAACTGCATTCTTTTTAAAGAAATCAACTTTAGCATGTGCTTGAATATCACGTTCTAAATAACGCACCTTCTCCTGGGTCTTCGGATTATTATGAATATTACCATTGATTGAAACTCTATATTGATCTGAGATAATGGCATCCACTTGATTCGATATGCCACGATACGTTGAAATCGTCATGCCAACAGTGACAATTAAAAAGGTACATAACATCGTAATACTCGCGAGCCCAATGGCATTCGAATTCATCCTAGATTGTAAACCTGAAATCGTAAAGAAATATTTCGGATTATAATACAAACTTGGAATACGCTTTAACCAATCTAATAGTAAAACGCCTAACGATAAATATAAGCAATACGTCCCAATCATGACCAACCCAATGGCACCGAACAAATTATATAGCGAGCGCAAGATCATTTGATTAGAAAGGGCAATATGATAACTGCTAAATAACGTAATGATGCCAATAACGAGCAAGATATACAACACAAATTGTGGTAGCTTTCTTTCAGACCTCTGACGTTGAGAAATTAATTTGATAGGACTTTGGAACATGATTTTCACGTTATTAATGAAGAATAGCAATAACATCACTGCTGCTAGTAAGGCTAATGTAATAAGCATTGCGTTCACATTAAACGGATAATCCATGACTGACATACCCGTTTGATGCATCAGTTTGTTCATCAGCATAAAGATTAACACACCAAAGAGATAGCCACCGATAATACTGATGAGTGCAATGAAGATATACTGATATAACATTTCAATCAGCATAATCAATCGGAAATGTTTCTTCTCCATGCCCAGTATCATATTCATCGCAAGTTCTTGCTGACGACGTTTCATTATGAAGCGGTTCGCATATAAGATAAATATGAACCCCAAGACACTCATAAAGAAATTGCCAATGCCAATAAATATCGGCAATAGCTGACTACGTTGTTGCACATATGTATTCATATTAAGTGACAGTAGAATAAATTCAGCTGCGAACATGATACCCAGTGCCAGTATGAAGGGCATAATGACATGTCGTTGCATTTTGAAATTCTGAGCAATCATTTTCCATAACAAGTGTATGGTCATATTAGTCCCCTCTTTCATTTAGAATGGCCAAACTATCAGCGATACGTTTCTGAAATGCTTGTTGCGATTCCTCTCCTCGATAGATTTCATGATACAAACGGCCATCTTTAATAAACAATACGCGTTGCGCATAAGCGGCATCAATGGTTGAATGAGTGACCATGAGTATCGTTTGTGCATGATCATTAATATCACGAAACAACGTCATAATTTGTTTAGATGTCTTTGAATCGAGCGCACCCGTTGGCTCATCTGCAAGTAATAAATCCGGTTCATTGATTAAGGCACGACCAATCGCAATACGTTGTTGTTCACCACCCGAAATTTGATATGGATATTTATTAAGCAATGTCTCAACACCTAGCTTAGCGCTCAACGATTTAATCCGTTCCGCCATCACTTTATGCGAACGATTCGCAAGAACGAGGGGCATTAACATATTATCTTGATTGGTCATCGTTGGCAGCACGTTGAAATCTTGAAAGACGAAACCAAGGTTATCACGACGGAAATGTGCAATTTGTTTATTACGTAACTTGCGAATATCTTGATGATTAATTGTGATCTGACCCTCAGACACTTTATCAAACGTGGCAATTAAGTTTAGTAACGTAGATTTACCTGAACCCGATTCACCCATAATCGCTACAAACTCACCCTTATTAACGGTGAACGAAATACCATTCAGCGCTGTCGTCGCATTCAGTCCTCTACCAAACGTTTTCTTTACATTCTTAACGTCTAATAACATCGTCTTACCCTCACTTTCTTAAAAGTTCTGTTATCTAAAGTAGTCTTATTCAAGATGGCATCCTATGCTTTGTGCTAAGACTACTTCAAGTGCTTTATTGTTATCTCTATCATAAAACAAAAAAAGACCAACAACATTGATAATTTCTTACAAATGTTGTTGGCTAGCTTACAATATTGAAAGTTTAATTATTTTTCGGGAAATAAATACTAAATGCGGTACCTTGATTAAGTTCAGACTGAACATCTACGTGATGATGTAAATGTCGCGCTATATGTTTAACGATAAACAAGCCGATACCAGATGATTTGTCATTCAACCGACCGTTATAACCTGAATAGCCCTTATCAAAGATCTTCGGTAAGTCCGCTCGACTAATGCCGATACCATTATCACGAATGGTTAAGACGCGTTGTTGTTGATCAAACGTAATCCAAATATCCTTCCCTCGAGCATACTTCAACGCATTATTCAATAGTTGTTCAATCATGATTGAACACCATTGTGCATCTGTGAGCACCTCATCTTCGCACCGTTCATAATGAATCTTAGTCTTCTGGTCAATAAATTGAATCGAATATTTCATAATTAATGGCCGCACTAAATCATTAATGGATACCTTTGAAAAGGACATGTCCGTTTCCTGGTTCATTAGTTTCAAATAACTTAAGGCTAAGCTTGTATAATTATCAATTTGAATAATTTCTTGGCGTACACGATTGACGACATTCTCTTCGTTACGTTCTAATAATAATTTAGATGCTGTAATAGGCGTCTTCATCTGATGCACCCAAGTTAAGAAGTAGTTCTCCACACTCTCTTGATACGCAGTTTGATTACTCTTAACATGTTGCAGTTCATATTCAAGTTCATGAATCAAATCTTCCTTCTTAACTTCCGCTTTAAAGCCACTTAACTGTACTAACCAGTAGATAACCATGATAAACAGTATAATTCCTGCACCCAATACATAGGCACTCAGTGGCAAATTAAAGAGAAAGAAGATAAGTAAAAACAATAGCAGAAACATCACGACAATAATGATTTCATTTAAAATCGATTTTAAAAATGCTTTCACCATCATTACGACACCTTATATCCAACATTCTTCTTCGTTTCAATTAAATCTACAATACCGATTGATTGTAATTTCTTACGCAAACGCGTCATATTTACTGCTAACGTATTGTCATCGATAAAATTCTCAGATTCCCAACACTTTTCAATTAGAGCTGTACGACTGACATACTTACCTTCATTACGAAACAGCATATTCAAAATTTGTAATTCGGTAAAAGATAATTGAACGGATTCATCATTGTGGTAAAGCGTTGCTTCGTCTACAACAAGCTTGCAATCTTTGACCGTAACTTCATTATTAGAGACTGCTAAATCATACGTTCTACGTAGTAATGCTTGAATCTTAGTCACAGTCAGCGATAGATTAAATGGTTTCTCAATAAAATCATCGCCGCCCATTTGGATTGCCATAATTTGATCCATATTATCCGTTCTTGAACTAATAAACATGATTGGCACATTAGATGTCTTACGAATTTCTTGACACCAATGATAACCATTATATGTTGGTAAATTGATATCGAGCAACACAAGTTGTGGTTGATGTGTTTGAAACTCATCAAGAATATTATCAAATTGTTTGGCCACAATGACATCGTAATGCCACTGCGCTAACGCTTGCTCTAAACTTTCCGCAATGACAAAGTCATCTTCCACGATTAATACTTTCATATTGCTCACCTTTCATTACACGTTAATTTTATGCTTTATCATTATCATCATAGTCAGGATTTGAAATTTTGTTCTTTTCCTTTTCTAATTCTGCATCTTTATGTTCAGTTCGTTTTTTACGCTTACGTTCTTCCATGATTGATAATGCGATAAATCCAATGATAAGTAGTGGTGATAACATAATTAATATCATCGATTGAACACCTCTATTTCTTATAGTCGATAGCTACATCGTCTTCGTCTTCATTTTACAACTTTACTTATAAAATGAACATCATAAAACAGAAGCGATACCAAAATCATAACGATTTCAACGTACCGCTTCTTATACTATAATGTCTAATCATTTATGCCGATGAAAATCCATTATTACTTTTTATTTAAGATGTACGTTCTAATATCCTCAATAGAAACACTATCGTATATTTGCTTTTTAGTTTCTCCTATCTTAGCCACTTTCATCATACTTCCACCATAACGCTTTGGTGAATACTGCTTCCAATAATCTAATTGTTCAAATAGCTCTTGCAATGTTGCCATATGTTTTACCACCTTTTTATAAATTTGGGTAAATAAAATAGCCCTCCTTAAATAAGAAGCGCTCACCGACATCTTCTTATCTTTCAGGAATCCCTGTTGGATTTAGCACCTCACGTCAAACGCAGTTGCTGGAGCTTCATAGGGCCAATTCCCTCCACTCACTCTTAATAAGACAAACTATTTTATTTATACGTATTATAGCTTATTAAAGAACAATGTAAAAGTATAAAGCTTGCAATATTTGATAAAACTAAATATAAAATAAATTCTATACATTAATAATTGTTTACAATTACTTAACTTAAAAATAACTTTATACTAACTGAAAATCAAATAAAATTTCTTAATATAAAGAGTGTAACAACTACACACTATACATATTAGGGGGCTTTTTTTAAAATGAGTTTCATCAACAAATTTGGTAAGACAACGCTAGCGAGTTCAATCTTAGCTGCATCCGTGTTAGGGACGACACACGTGTCATATGCATCAGGTTCTGGCGAAGGTAATCAAGGCCAACAAGGACAAGATGAAGATTACATGGCAATAGGTAATACGAAGAATCCTAAAAACGTTATCTTCATGGTCGGTGATGGTATGGGTAAATCACACACATCTGCATACCGTCACTTTGCAGATAATCCTGATACTAAAGAAGTTGAAAAAACATCATTCGACAAATACTTAATAGGTGCACACCAAACACATAACGATGATGAAAAAGAAAACATCACAGACTCAGCAGCTGCCGGTACAGCATTAAGCACTGGACATAAATCGTATAACGGTGCAATCGGTGTAGACACAAACAAAAACAAATTAAAAACCGTGTTAGAACAAGCTAAAGAAAACGGCAAAGCAACTGGCTTAGTGTCAACAGCTGAAATTACTGACGCAACACCTGCCGTTTATGCTGCGCACGTTGACGATCGCGGTAAGAAAGATGAAATCGCACAACAATTCTATAATGATAAAATTAATGGTCAACATAAAGTAGACGTCTTATTAGGTGGTGGCGCTAAATACTTCGGTAAAGACAATGGTAACCTAACAGATAAATTCCAAAAAGACGGTTATGATTACGTTACAAACAAAGATGAACTTGCAAATTCACAAAGTGATCAAGTCTTAGGTTTATTCTCTGAAAAAGATATGCCATTACAAATTGACGCATCAGCTGATGAACCAAAATTAGCTGATATGCAAGACGCAGCATTAGACAAATTAGAGAAAAATGAAAATGGATTCTTCTTAATGGTTGAAGGTGCATCAATCGATAAAGCCGCACATCCAAACGATATCACAGGCGTTATGTCTGAAATGTCTAGCTTCGATCAATCATTCCAAAAAGCAATGGAATACGCTGAGAATCATAAAGATACATTAGTCGTTGCAACAGCCGACCATGCTACTGGTGGTTTATCAATGGGCTCAGGCGATGAATATGTATGGAAACCTGAAGCCATTCGTAATATGAAACATTCAGGTTCATACATGACAAAGCAAATTGTAGACGGTAAAGACCCTGAAAAAGTAATCAACGAAGGCTATGGCATCGAATTCCCTTCTAAACAAATGGATAAAGTGAAAGATGCGACTAAAGCACTTAAAGACACACAAGACAAAGCAAAAAGCGATGACGATGAAAACGTAGCAAAAGCAACAACGACATTACAAGATGCGATTCAAAAACCAATCAACGAAGCATCACATACAGGTTGGACAACTTACGGTCATACCGGTGAAGATGTAGACATTTATACACAAGGCCCAGGTTCAGAAAAATTCCGTGGCAATATCGATAATACAGATAACGCTAAAAACATCTTTGATTTCTTTAGCGATGATGTCACTTCAAATCAAAATTAATAAGAAATAAACATGATCACTTAGTTTAAAAGTAGTTATTTGTCTTTTGTATGATATGTATTTGAAAGTATATGAAGTGATCATAGTGATTAAAAAAGCACTTTGTCAATGATTAAAGTCATCGACAAAGTGCTTTCATTTAGTTAAGATTTAAGTTTTCTTTTAATTTCTGTTTTACTTCATTTAAGCTATTTTTATCAGGATAGAAGTAATACAAGTTGTCATCGCCAAGCGCATTTTGACCATTGATTGTTAAACGTTCAACATTGTCTTGTGCTTTGTCATAATCAGATTTGAAGCGATTTAACTGCACGAAACTTAAGTCCGTTTTCAAGTTATCTTGAGCAGCTTTAAAAATACCATTCAATTTTGTTACTGAGTTAACAGAGAATGCTTCTCTTGCAACTGCAGTAATCACTTGTTGTTGACGTAATTGACGACCTTCATCTCCGCCAGCACCATCTTCCTTACGACTACGCATGTATGCTAAAGCTTCTTTACCGTCCATTTTGTATTCTTTCCCTTTAGTGAACTGATAAGTATTACTAGAATCTCTAGTTGTGAAAGAGCCATTACTCGTAAGTGTAACTCTACCAATCTCATCGACTACCGTTTTTACGCCATCCATATTAATAGATATATAATGATCGACAGGCACTCCCATTAAATGTTCAAGCGATTTAACAGCCATATCTGGGCCACCATAAGCGTAAGCATGATTTATTTTTTCAGTAGTTCCATGTCCAACGATTTTAGCACGTGTATCACGGGGCACACTTACCATTACAGTTTTTTTCTCATCAGGATTAATTGACATCAATACGATAGAGTCACTACGCTGCCCAGAATTTTCTTTTGCACGCTGTGAATCACTATCTATACCGTATAAAACAACCGTCATAGGATCTCCTTCTTTAGTAGAAGTTTTTCTTAGTTCAGAATGAGACCTATTTAGAGGCGTATTAACACTATCATTTAATGATTTAAGTTTTATAAATAAATAACCTACAACAACCGCAACCAATATAAGCAAGAAAATTAGTAATCCTACAATAATTTTAAATACTGGCGACTTCTTTTTCATTACTAATTTCCTCACTTTCTTTTTTAACGTCATAATTTTTCAGAGTCATTCCTGCACCAGTTGCTATTACAACCCATTGAAATAATCCGATTGACAATTGATTCTGCACTAAAGTTATTTCGAATAATTGGTGAGCCAAAATTGCTATAAAGCCAGCTGCTGATAATCTAACCAATTTATTTTGACCTCTATAAACATATTTCATGAAAATAGTAAATAATATAAAAATAAAGATTATCAAACCTAAATATCCAGTTTGAAGTGCCATATTTATATATAAATTATGCGAAGATGCATTTCGGCCAATAACATCTGTGGCAACAGTATTAGGACCAAAACCAAACGTTGGTCTTAAATCAATAAGGTTACTTAATCTGCCCCAGATATCAGCACGTCCAGACATTATACTTTTACCTGTATGCTCTAACATCCAAGACTCCAGCTTCCCATATTGACTCCACCTTGGTAATTTGGGGTATAAAAAGACAATTGATCCAAATCCAATAACTATTATCAAAAATGTTATAATACTCCCTATTTTGTACTTTATAATTTTATTCCAAAACATATAAATGATTATACCTACTACAATTGATAATAGAACTGATCTAGTATCACTTGCTATTAAGAGTATGGAGGCAATAAATAGAAATATATACGGAGTAAATCTTTTTCTAGTTGTAAATATTCTCATTAAGATGAAATACATCGCTAAGAACATAAATGGTCCTAATATATTTGAATTAGGATAAATACTTGAGAATTGACGCCCTAATCCTTGAGCTATCCAAACTAAAAAGTGTAGTGAAACAAAAATTATACTTATTCTATAAATACTATGTATTACTTTTTCATTCCAATCACTGCTTGAGAAATATAAATATACACCAATACATGCAACGAACTCAAATGTATTTGTTAATCCTTTGTTACCCAAACCAATTTGAGATGAGATCAGTGAAATAATAATATAAATAATAGTCAATAATAAAATAATAGCATCAGATAATTTTATTTGTCGTCTATAAATTACTCTAAGAAAATAGAACACATTTGTAAAAGCTACAACTATACCTAATGATAAAATTCCAATTTCACTGCCATTTGCGTTTAATGAACCTATAAAAAGCAAAATAATAAGAAGGCTAATTATTACATTATTAATTATTAAATTTCTTGACTTTACTTCTTTATTATTTTTCACTTTTACTCATTCCTTTCTTTAAGGCAGTTATTCTAAATACTATTAAGTTCGTAACAATCAATTTAATTAACATAGCAATAATTGTGGCCCAACAGAAACCTTGCAAGCCATATAAATTACTACCAATAAAAGCTATCACTAAATAAATAACTCCATATCCAATTTGAATAAAGAAAATAATTCTTGAATGAATCATTCTCATTGCAAAAGGATGGAATATACTATTGAATATTTGTAAAATGCATATAATTACGACCAAATTTATTATCGCTGTTACTTTACTTATATAAGTATTATAAAGTACAAATACAACTAATAGCGAAGAATATTTTACAATGAAAAACATAGGGATACTTGCAATAATAACTCCTATATTAATTTGGACAAATCTTTTTAAATTATCATGACTATCTTTAATACTTAAGTATGAAAGTATGACATTATTCATTGGCGTAGTTACAAGACCTATCATTTTACTAGCTGTTGAGGCGATAAAGTATACATTCACTAATACTGGCCCTATTATAGGTAGTAATATAAATCGGTCTAAGTAGTTCAATATATTTATAATCACATTGATTAATGTAAAATTAACGTAGTCTTGAAGTATTCGTTTAACTTTTAATTTATTTATTATCGAACCACCCTTGATATATGATAAGAAATTTGTTTTTTTATATAAAAATATAAATCCTAAAATTTCACCTAACAAGAACACAATAGAATATAGTGGCAAAACAAATTTAAAGATTAATAAACCAATTAAATAACCAATAAACACAAATATGTTTACTAACAAGATATGTGTGTAATTTAAGTTTTCTCTGAAATACACGTTTAAATAATATCTAGATGTTAATAATAATGAAAAAATAATTAGTAAAATAAGATTCGCATCAATTTTATGACTATAAAAAATGCTTATTCCAGTGAATATAATCAAGTTAAATACCAATAAAATTAAAAACCCTCTAGTAAAAATTGTTTCACGTTCTATCTCAGAAATACCTTCTCTATGTAATAATCTGACGTTGTTCAATGTATTTCCTAAGCTAGTTGCTATAACAATTGCAATACCATATAAAACTATAAGCAAAGCAAATTGAGAATTGGTGACATCTTTATTTATTAAGGGGAAAGCAATCAATTGGATAACAACTACTACAATCAAATTAGAAATTATATTTAATGAAGAGTCTTTTAAAAATTTATTCATCATATTCACCTAAATATAATTTTTCATACGATTTACCTATATTATCCCAATTAAAATCATTTAAAAAAGTTTTATCTTTAAGATTATTTTGGAGAATTTGATAATTATCAATAATAAAATCTAATCCTTCTTTTATGCTTGTAATGTTGTTTGGTTCTACTCCAATACCAAAACGTTTCTCTTCAAAATAGTTATATATCCCTTCTGATTTTGTATATAAAATTGGAAGGTTTTGACTTAATGCTTCTATGTATACTAAACCAAATGTTTCATTAAAAGAAGGCATTGCAAAAATTTGATGTTCTTTCATAATTTCAATAATTTCAAATTTGCTTTTTTCTCCTAAATAATTCAAATTATATTCTTTCTTAAGATTATTGAAATACTTCTGATCAATTACTTTTCCAATTATTGTTAGTTCACAGTTTTTATAATCATCTAGAGCAGCAAGTAAATTATGTAAATTTTTATTGCTATATATTCTTCCTATAAATAATATTTTGATATGATCTTTATTTATTGATTTGGGATATTTTGCAGGATTGTTTAACCACAACCCATCTACCCCATTCGGAATGATAATTGCGCTTCTTAATTTCATTTTTAATTTGCTATTACCTTTAAACGTAGCTAATAACTTTTCTTGATAAGAATGATTAGGAAAAATGACTTGTTGTGAATTCATAATTACTTTATAAAAAGTTCTTTTTAAATGCTTTTTATATTTTAAAGTGAAATTTATATCTGTATTCCTGATTGTAAGTATGTATGGAATATTGTACTTTTTACTTATCTTCAATGCTAACAAACCATCGTTTGTCATCGTATGAGCATGAATAATCCCAATTTGATTAATGGAATATCTTCAATATTACCTTGTACTTTAACTCCACCAGCAATTGTTAATTTTCGCTTTTGAGGATCATCATCAACTGCAAGTACAGGTTCAAGTCCCATATCGGGGCTTCTTAACATTTGTCTAATCAGCAAAGAACCACCTTGTCCTGCACCTACGATTAAGGTTGGTTTTTTCTTATAATCTTTCCCGTTAATATATCTCTTAGTTATTCTAAAAGATATTCTAAATCCACCAATTAAAATAAGATGCATCATCCAAGTAATAAGATATAATCTCATAAAAGGAGGGTGTCCTGTGAATATTGGCACTGTTAATATAGTTACTATTATTGAACATGTTACTGATTCAACGATCAAAAGTAATTCATTAACACTCGCGTACTCCCATGCTCTGTGATAAAGATTAAATATATATGCAAAAACATGATGAGATAACAATAATATTATGGAAGTTAAAATCAATACTTTATGTGAATACCCTCTAAAATAAGGTTCTAAAATGTTGTAACAAACAAAAACTGATAATGCCACAATCAAAGAATCTATTACTATAAATAATAGCAATCTTCCTCTTGTACTTAATTTGTCCACATTTATCCTCCTAACTTACTCCATTTACAGTTAAAATAAACCGAATATTTTTTTACTTTTATAATTTTGAGTTGGTTGCTTTTTAGCTATATCTTGGTCCGATATAACCCTTTTAGCGTTCACGTAAAACTGGTTAATTTGATCTTTATAAGGTGCAAGTTTTTTTTCATTAAACAAGCTATTTATAACAAATGGTCTATTTTCTGCATTATGAGCATCAGAAGCAATAAAATGTGTTAAATTATTTTCAATCATTTGAATTGAAATCTTTTGTAGTTTTTTTCCGTGGTTCCCTAAAAGTGAAGCGGCGGTTAATTGACTAAGCGCTCCACCGTTTATTAGTTCAAATAGCACATCTAAATTTTGACTAATTTCTTTATTTCTCTCTGGATGAGCGATGATTGGTACATAACCTTCAGATTGAAGTTCGAAAAAAAGTCTTTTTGCATAATGTGGTACATTGCTTGACGGGAATTCTATAAGTATATATTTCGAATTATTAAGACCAATTATCTTACCTTGTTTTAATTGCGGAAGAATTTGATCACTAATTCTTATTTCTTGACCAGGAAATAATTTTATCCCATACTGTTTTACTTCTTGCATATCATTTAACTCAGCCAACTTTTGTTGCACAATTTTATATTCATTATCAAAAGTCGGGCTGAGATGATGCGGTGTCACAATTATTTCAGTAACTCCTTCATCTATTCCTTGTTTAATAAGTTTTAACATTTCCTCTTTATTTTTAGGCCCATCATCAACATTAATTAAAACGTGATTATGAATATCAATCATTATTAGTTTCATCCCCATAATAGTAATAATAATTTGACGACTTATCTTGTGGTGTCTTATTTAAGACTGCACCTAGGATGTGCCCATCAGCTTTTTGAATTAAATCTTTAGCCTTTTTAACCTCATTTTTATTATTTCTTTCCGCATCAATGACTAGGACACAATCAGGTACTATTTGTAAAAATACTTGTGCATCAGTTACTGAAATTACTGGTGGAGTATCAATTAGTATAAAATCATACATTTCTCTTAATTGACTAAAAAGATTCTCAAATCTATTTGAAGCAATCAGTTCTGATGGGTTTGGTGGTACCGGACCAGACGTCAATAAATCTAAATTTTCAACTCTTGTGCTACGAATAGCTTTATCAAAATCACTTTTACCAATGATTAAATTTGATAGACCATCATAATTAGAAGTCTCAAAATTATAATGTTGCGTCGGTTTACGCATATCTCCATCAATAATTAAAGTTTTATAACCTGCTTGAGCATACGTAACTGCTATATTAGCTGAAATTATACTTTTTCCTGCAGCCGGTTTTTCTGATGTAATGATTACGCTTTTAATTTCCCCATTTGCACTTGAGAACATTATGTTAGAACGAATACCTCTAAACTTTTCACTTACTATTGATTTCGGTTTGTCGTGAACGTATAAAGGTGTATCTAATTTTTTTCTTTTTGGTTCTTTTCTTGCCATAATTTTTCTCCTTATTTAAGTTTTTGTATAGATCCTAAAACTGGAATATTTAATTCTTTTTCGATATCTTCTTCAGATTTAATACGCTTATCAAACATTTCTTTTAGTACAATGACTATCAATGATATAATTAAGCCTAAAATGAGGCCTATTGCTAAATTCAACAATAAATTAGGTGATACTTTAGATGCAGTACCTTTAGCAGAAGATAACACTGATACATTATCAACATTCATAATTTCAGGCATTTTATCACTAAATACATTTGCAATATCATTTGCAACTTTTTCTGCGTCTTTCTTACTTCCATTCTTAACATTCACATTTAGTATTTGAGATTCAGCTTGTGTTGTAACGGTTAACATACCTTTTATATCTTCAGCTGAATATTTAGAGTTTTTCTTAGCCACGTCTTCAATAATGCGTGGACTTTTTAAAATTTCAGAATATGTATTAACTAATTGAATATTACTTTGGACTTCTTGAGCCATTAACTCCGAATTTTTTTCTTTTTGGTTAACTAGCACTTGCGTATTTGCTTCATATTTAGGTTTCATTAAAAACACTGTTACTAATAAACTAATTAGCATTAATATGATTGGTAATAGAACAATTAGCTTCCAATTTTTCTTAATAGCGTTCATAAATTTCGATAAATCTAATGTATTTTCCATGACAACCTCCAAATTCTAATTTCGATATTAATTTTATATTTTTAACATGGTTTTTACAACAAAATTTTAAAATATAATTAATATTATTCTTTGTAATTACGAATTAATTTTGTTTTTCTTCAACTTGACAAAACATATTTTTTACAATTAACAAAACCATTACACTTCATCTTAAAATATTACTTCGAATATATGTTTAAGTTTATGTAAATATCATGTAAATGCGTGTCAAATAAACTACATCAATACGCAATGTGTAGTTTTTCCCTAATTATTTGAGTCAGTGTTATCCCCAATTCCGATAACATGATTCAGAATTCTTTATCCGTACATTATATAATATTGAACAGTCATTATATGTCCACTCGAGATAAATTATTTTATATTTTAAAAAACTTATACTTAACAAATAACCCTTTTCATTCGTTACATCCGTTGTGATTTATCCAACAACTTGTATGTATACAAAAAACCAAGATACTTCTACACAGAAATATCTTGGCTTTAAATATTAATATTCAATATTTGGCATTTCGTTTACTTTGTTTTGGTATTTTTTGAAACCAACATATGCAGCTACGCCTAAAACTACTGTAATTAATAATCCCTTCATGTCTGTCACTCCTTTAAGGTTCTACATTTATTAGATTTCTTAAATATTTAAATCTAAATTTACCTATATTATACACTTAAAATCGTTCATTTTTAAAGTCACGTTTCACTATCTTATACACCATTGGTCTGATTTTTTATCAAAAGTATTGCAATAATTTGAAAATCTAATATATTAATTATATCGATTTCGAAATAAATTTATTAGAGGTGCACGACTGTGGCAAAATTATTATACATTACAGCACATCCATTAGATGAATTAGCTTCTAATTCTATGGCTGCTGGTAAAGCATTTATTGAATCATATAAAGAAAATCATGCTAGTGATGAAGTAAAACATATTGATTTATTCAAAGAAGATATTCCAGTGATTGATAAAGATGTATTAACTGGTTGGGGTAAATTAAGAAATGGTGACGATCTTACTAAAGAAGAACAACAAAAAGTAGATCGTTTCAGCGAAATCTTAGAAGAATTCCTTTCTGCGGATAAATATGTGTTCGTTTCACCAATGTGGAATCTTTCATTCCCTCCTGTATTAAAAGCATACATTGATGCGATTTCAATTGCAGGTAAAACTTTCAAATACACTGCTGAAGGTCCTCAAGGTCTTTTAACAGATAAAAAAGTATTACACATTCAATCACGTGGTGGCTTCTACTCAGAAGGTCCAGCTGCTGATGTTGAAAGTGGCGACCGTTACTTAAGAACCATCATGACTTTCTTAGGTGTCCCTTCATACGAAAATGTCATTATTGAAGGCCACAATGCACAACCGGAAAGAACAGAAGAAATCAAAGCCGCTTCAATTGCTGAAGCACAAGAAATGGGTAAAAATTTCTAATAAACCTTATTAAAAGGCATTGCGTAAACGACTACGCAATGCCTTTTTCTTACTCATCTTTCAAATGCTGAATATCTTGAAAACCTTCTCTGTAATTTGATAATTCTTCCATGATGTCATACCAATCATGGCCCACGTTTTGAAATGTACGTTGCATTAATTCATTTTGCGCTTTATTTAATTTATCAACTAACTTACTTCCTTTAGGTGTTGGGAATAATTGTTTCACGCGTCGATCTTCTTCAGATGTTTGTTCGACAATAAGCCCTTCTTCTTTCAATTTGCGCAACGTCGCATGTGATCCCTGTTTAGAAATTTCAAGTGTTTTCAATAATTGTTTAATGGTAATACCAGGCAATTTATTAATGAAGAATAAAAAGCGATGGTGTTGACGACTCATGTCATATTTTTCAATAATTTCATCTGCCGTTTTTATAAATGTCTTATATGCGAAGTAAAATAACATATGTTCATAATCATTTTTATTACTATCCATAAGCTTCTTTCCTTTTCCATTTGTGAATGATTACCCACATTATAATCAATTTTCAAAAAACAGTCGAAAAAAGGTCAACGTAATTGACTTTATTATTTAATGTAATTATATTGTAAGTGTATTCTAATTTATAAATAAAGGTGGAATGAATATGAAACAACGTGTAGGACAATACTTAATGGATGTAGTACATCGTGCAGGTGTCGACAAAATATTTGGTGTTCCTGGCGATTTCAACCTAGCATTTCTAGATGACATCGTGCGTCATGACGGTGTGGAATGGGTTGGCACAACGAATGAACTTAACGGGAGTTATGCTGCGGATGGCTATGCACGTATCAATGGACTAGGCGTGCTTGTTACAACATTTGGTGTAGGTGAATTAAGCGCGGTTAACGGGATTGCAGGTTCGTATGCTGAACGTATCCCTGTTATTGCGATTACAGGTGCACCAACACAAGCAGTAGAACAAGCCGGTAAATATGTGCATCACTCATTAGGTGAAGGTCGTTTCGATAGCTATCAGAAGATGTTTGAACATATTACGACTGCGCAAGCGTACATTACTGCTGAGAATGCTACAACTGAAATTCCTAGAGTCATCAATGCTGCTATTCATGAACGCCGCCCAGTGCACATTCATCTTCCTATTGATGTTGCAATGACTGAAATTGAGGTGGAATCATCATTTGATGTGACACCAGCACCAGACGTCAACGTTGAGCACTATATTAATATGGTTGCAGAGAAATTACGTTCTGCATCACAACCCGTCATTATTACAGGTCATGAAATTAACAGTTTCCACTTACACGAAGCACTTGAGCAATTTGTTAATCGAACACAGATTCCAGTCGTTCAATTATCGCTAGGTAAAGGTGCCTTTAACGAAGAGAATCCATATTATATTGGTATTTACGATGGCAAAATTGCAGAAAATCAAATTAAAGATTATGTCGATCATAGTGATGCTATTTTAAATATTGGAGCTAAATTGACTGACTCAGCTACAGCCGGTTTCTCTTATAAATTTGATATTAATGACGTCGTTATGCTTAATCACCATAACTTCAAGCTGAACGAAACAACTGCTGAAGACGTGACGCTACCTCGCTTAATCGACGGCTTGAATACAATTGATTATCGATATGAGGGTACGTTCCCTCCTTTTGAAAAGGAAGCAACAAATGAAATAACTTTATCAGACGATATCTTGACGCAAGCAACTTACTTTGACATGATGCAACACTTTATTAAAGATGATGATGTCTTATTAGCTGAACAAGGTACATCATTCTTCGGTGCGTATGATTTAGCTTTACCGAAAGATATGACATTCATCGGACAACCATTATGGGGGTCTATCGGTTACACACTACCAGCTACTTTAGGTACGCAAATGGCTGATCCAAATCGCCGTAACATCTTATTAATCGGGGATGGCTCATTACAACTTACAGTTCAAGAATTATCTACGATGATTCGCCAAGATATCAAACCGATTATCTTCGTGATTAATAACGATGGTTATACAGTAGAACGCTTAATCCACGGTATGGAAGAAACATACAATGATATCCGTATGTGGGATTATAAAGCGCTACCGAAAGTATTTGGTGGCAATAACGTTGCTGTGCATGAAGTGAAGACTTCTAATGACTTACAGAACGTCTTTGACGCCATTAACGCTGCACCAGAGCAATTACACTTCACTGAAGTTACAATGAAATGGGATGACGCACCAGCCAAACTTCGCGACATTTCAAAAGCCTTTGCAGCACAAAATAAATAAAAATATTGCTTCTGCTAAACAACAACAGGCTGGGGCATAAATAATATAATAATGCTATTTAGCAAATTCGCAGTAGTTGACTGAACTGAAAAGGCGCTTAAATCAAGCTTTTCTCAGTTCTAGTCATCCTTGCGGGGGTGGGACGACGAATTTAAAAGAATTCTGTCCCACTCCCTTGTTTGTGTATAGCTTTATTTATATACTCTTTTCATCTAAATAGTCGGAATCAATGACGTCTTTCGTTATATCTTGGAGATGTTTAAGATTCCATTGACTTTTATTGTCGTGTCTCAAACCATGTTGTTGCGCTAAACTCTCATTATAATCATCTAAGTTGTACACTTCAAAACCATGTCTCGTGTCTTTATCGGTTTCATCCCACTGCTGATAGTGATTGACCATACTTGTCCACTTCACATGTTCTATGTGTGCACCTTTAGGCGCTTTAACGATATCAAAATTCAATCTTCCTAATAATTGATTATGTTCATTTCCAGTATCTTGTCCATTCAGAAAATTACCTAATGA
This sequence comes from Staphylococcus sp. HMSC34C02, assembly GCF_001838705.1. Taxonomy (NCBI): domain Bacteria; kingdom Bacillati; phylum Bacillota; class Bacilli; order Caryophanales; family Staphylococcaceae; genus Staphylococcus; species Staphylococcus sp. HMSC34C02. The sequence continues at coordinate 50,982 of NZ_KV838585.1, read as the reverse complement.
ATAAGCGACCAATGTTTGATGATGACCATGTTGACTCTTCACCCACTCAACCGGTTGTATGACATGGGGGTGCGTGCCTATTACGACATCTACACCTTCATTCGCAAATAATTGCGCATATTTCCTTTGTGTACGATTTGGCTCATGATGATTCTCTAACCCCCAATGGGCCGACACCATCACGACATCACTTTGTTGTTTAGCTTTTCTTACATCTCGTTTAATTGTCTTTTCATCAAACGTTTTAATCGTATATGGATAGCGTGATGTCATATCATTTGTACCATATGTATAACTTAGTAAACTCACCTTAATGCCATTTACAGTCATGACTGGTATCGTTTGAGCGTCCTTTTCCGAATTAAAAATACCTGTAAATAAAACATGACCTTCAAATGGTTTCCAAGCCTTAAGATGGTTTAAGACTCCTTCATCACCTTGATCTAAAACATGATTATTGGCACCATTGACCATATCAAAGCCTGTTGCGACAACATCTTGCGCAATTTGGCTTGGTGTATTAAAGTGCTTAAATCCAGAAAATGGGCGATCATCACCACCTAAAGGAGATTCTTGATTAATAAACGCAAGATCAGGTGTTTGTATGTCCTGCTTAATGTGTGAATACATAGGTTTAAAATTAAACGTGCCATCTTGTTGCATCGCATCATTATACACAACGGGATGTATTAAATTATCTCCGACCGCAACCACTGACGCCTCATCAGTCACATCTTCGGCTAACGTCATGCCACAAAGGATAGTAAAAGTAAAAAATAATATTATACAGCTGACATAATATTTAATCACAATACGTGCCCTCTTTCATTAAAGCATTATAATATCTTTTATATTCAGAACATCTTTAAATAAATTGTATAACGCTTTATAATCATAGCTTTTATTTAATTTTAGTAGATTACTTATTTCGATGCAATTTGAATAAGAAAATAGTTTAATATATCATTTAATTGTATATTTTTATTAATTATTATAGGGAGTTATAACATGATATTATTACCACTAAGCATCATTATGGGGTGCTTTGGTTACATCTTTAAATGCCATCCACCTACCGAGCGCAACGGTTGGTACGGTTATCGAACAAAGAAATCCATGGCCAATGATCGCAATTGGATTAAAGCACAAAAACAATATGGCATCTATTCTCTAAAATACTTATGGGTGATCATATTGTTTGGAATTATCGGACTCGTGATTGAAATTGTAGGTATAGCGAGAAACAATGATTTAATCATTATGGCCGGTTTAGGCATAGAATTGGTAGTAATGGTATGGTATTTATTCATCATCTATTGGAAAGTCGAGAGAGAACTGTGATGATAGATTAATGACATAGTAACATTAGCGAAATCCATTTATTTTTTGGAAATCAAAAAGACTGCTGGTTGAGCAGTCTTTTGCGTTGATTATCTAATTTAATTTAAAAAGAAATCATCTATTTCTTTCGAATTTCTTACAATTTTCTCTTCTTGAACATTCATCGCTGAAGCATAATCTATAGTATTAGCGAATCTTTCAGTGGCGCTTAATTCCATATTAAATGCGTTTATCGTCAGCTCATTTAGCTTCAAATATTCTCTTCTAATTCTTTTTAGAATAATAGTATATTCTTCATCTATTTTTGACAGTAATTCATCAAACTTAGCTTTCAATTCTTCTTGAGAATATTTATCTTTAGTAAATATGCCTTTCAACGACTCAATAACCCCTTTGAAATCATCAATCATATACATTGCTGAGGCAACAGTCATTCCTGTTAAAATACCACCTACAGTTGCACCAATTAACTCTGCAAAAATTGAAAAAGGTGTAGTTCTTAAGTAGGTAATTAAACTTTCTGTCATAATTCCACCTAAAGCTCCAATTACAGTAGCAGTAAAAACTTTGACTGCTTCTTTATACTTTGTTTCATCATTTTCAGCCGTTAGTAATAACTTAACTGATTTAACTACCCCATTAAATGTCTCACCGATTAATTTCGCTAATCGTTTATAAGTTGTTTTGAATGTATTTATAATAACTGTTAATATATTGCCTAGAAAACCACTAATAAATCCTGTACTAAATCCTACAAAATAAGATTTTGCTTTATTAAATACTTTATCTTTTATTCTACTGAAGCATAATGTTAATTCTTGCCATTTAACTTTATTTTTATGAAAATTTTTAAAATTATTAAAGTAATACTTCATCTCTTTAAAAAATTCATTTTGCAAATCATAAAGTAGCATTCCTAGCATTTCTTTCATGCCCATTTGAATACCTTGTTTAGTACTCCCTTTTAAAGTTTCTTTAGTGTAATACTTTCTTCTGGCAGTCTTCGCTTTCTCATTAATTGTTTTTACAGCCGTTTGATATAGTTTATTGACATCATTAATATCTAAATCGAAGTATTCAGCATTAGTTTTACTAGGATCTTTTTTACTTTTACTATTTGCCCAAACTAATAAGTCATGCTCACCTTTAGATTGGTTAGCAGATCCCTTAATAAAGGCTAAGTTATTAGGATTTAAGGCTAATAATTGTTTTTCTTCTTTAGACATAAACAATGTTAAATCTGTTCTATAATGTATTGATTTAGCTGAAACTATGTGATCTATGTGCAATTCTTTGGCATTTTCATAACTATTTGTCGAATTATATCTATCAAATAACTTACCATCTTCATTAAAAGAATCACTTAAAAAATTAGACATTTGTTCTTTGTAATTTTCACTTGTCTTATACCTAGAATGACTTTTTTGACCATTAGTTCTATTTTCATTTTTTACTTTTATTGTATTAGCTAAAGGGTTATGCTTTTGTTCGACTTTCAATTTAGTTTGAGTTCTCAAACTGCTCAAACCCATAGCTTCTATAGTTTTATTTCCCTCTTTATCATAACTATAAATATTATTTGAATAATCATCTCGATTATACTGCTTTAAATCATCAAACTTTTCTTTAATTTTCTTATTTGTGTATATACCTTTTTTTGCATTGTGTACAGTAGTTACATTACCGCCATCTTTGTAAATATTTAATATTTTATCTAATCCAAAATTTTGAATGACTTGATTAATGGCTATTTCTTTATATTCCTCTAATAATTTATTTGTAGATTCATTAACATCTTTAATTTTAAATAGGCTAGACTCTGTTAAATAGTTTAAATCTAAAAAAAGATCTAAGTTTTTTGCTTCTTCCATATTAAGACACCTTACCTATAGCTCTATTTAATAACTCAGTAGCTCCTTTAGTTTGATTAATTAAACTGCCTAAGTCTTTAATCAACTCATTGTCCCCTGCTAATTTAATCTCTTTATAATCAGACTTGTATTTTGCTGTACGATTTAGAATGTTATCATAATATGGATCAATTACTGTGTTAGTAGTTTCAGTCAATTTAGTTGTTTCAATTATTTCTTCACTCGCACCTTTTAGCATTTTAATTTGCGCTTGGACTTCAACTTCTTTAGCTCTAGCTTCATTAGCTACTTTTTTATTTTTAGAGTTTCTAAGGAAACCAGCCGTTGCAATACTTACTCCACCAATTGTCCACCCTATTGGACCAGATAAAGCCAACAATGCTGAACCAGCTGCAGTGCCACCTCCACCAGCTGCTAGAGCGCCTCCCCCTAACCATGCTAGTGCTGCATTAGTTGCTGCAGCGCCACTTAATGTTGAAATTGCAGTACCCGTAGAAGCTGTACCAAATGTTGTTGCAATAGCCATAGCTGCAGAAGGACCAAAAGCTGCAACACCAGCTCCTGCAACCACTCCACTACCAGCTCCACCAGCTGTTTTTTTGAAAGACATATCTACTTCTTCATTAATTTCACTAACGAAATTCTCGAATTTTTTAAATTCTATTTTTAATTTTTCTACCTGTATTTTCACTTCTTCAGGTTTATTTCTCATACTATTTAAAAATTGCCAAACTTTCTTTATATTATCTTTTAGAACTAATCTTTCTTTATATAGTTTTTCTGATTGTGTAACCATATACGCTTTTTCTACTTCAAAGTTTTGAATTGCTTTTTCTAAACTATTAACTGCTGCTACTCTATTTTTTTATTTAACATTGTTATTTCTCCTTAATATACTGTTTTAATTTATCCCATCGTGGGTCTTGTTTAGTATGTTTGTGATCATGGTTTTGTTTTTTCATTTTTAGTTGTTTGATATCAACTTGTTTTTGAATTTCAAGTTTCTCTTTGAAGTTGGTGCTGTAATTATCTAAGATGTCTATCCAATTGACGAAGGTAAATGTTTCATCTAATGTGTCTTCAACTTCTTCTTTGAACTTTCGATCGTTTGTTTTAAATCGATGTATGTCTTTATGTAAGGCGTATAGTAAACTTGTAAATTCACCTTTGTTTTTCTCTAAAATATCTACGGTTTTTAATCCATATTCACTAAGTGTGTGATTGATGCTTGCTTGTGACAATGCATCAAAATCGTCAAAATATATAACTCTGACATCATGTTGGTCTTTTAAATTTTTAAATACACGCGCTACATTTGAAAATTCTTGCGTATTACTTTGCCATTTTAGTATTTCTTTTTCTACAACATCGGAAAATTGCAAATAACCGTAATATGCAATAATTCGTTCGTAATAGCCTGACAATATAAGATAAACCCATATATCTGTATCAACGATTGGCGGCGTCATACCCTTATTAGTCATGATTGAGCACCTCTATTTTGTTGATAATTTCATTGATCTTCGCTCCAGAAACGAGACCTTCATTATAGTTATGTTCTAGCACCGTCATAATATTAGGCGAGATTTGAATATCATTTGTCGGTTCTAAGATATCTGTTGGTAAATCATTATCTGTGTAAATTGCATACAATTGAGCCTTATGATCTATACGAGAGAGTGCACTCAATTGTTGATACGTATCACTTGAAATAGGATTCAGCTGCATTGCTCTTATCATAGCCGCACCAAAACTAATCTGATAATGTACACTCATGCGCGCAATCACATCGGGGCGCATAATATCATCATATGTTGCCATCCATTTTTGAATTTCTGCATTTGGCAATAACACAATACCTGCAAATATTTCCGCTTCTCTTTCTTCCAATGACTTATGATTAAAATCACTAATTCCATTTTGATGATTCATGTAATGGTGGTATACTTCATGCCACAATGAAAATTGTTGACGGCCTTTACTATGATTTGTATTCACAAAGATGAACGGAAATCGATCTTTCTTCATATAAAAACCGGATAAATTATTAGGTGCTTGTGCTTTTACAATGTAGTAGCCCATTTCAGATAACACTTGCGTTGAATTCGTTATCGGATATTGGAGTTGATGATCTGTAATGAATTGTTCTGCCACTGGAATAATACGTTCTATTGTTTCACGGTATGATTCAGTCACGTGACTCACTTTCAATCTTTAATTGATATGTCAGCAATTGGAAGATGTCATCGAGTTGTTTGACTCTGTGGTTAATTTCTTCTGTATTCTCCAATGCACGAAATGAAATGCTATCTAAGTCTTCTTGAGGTAAATGTTCTAGAAGTATTTCAGGTGTCGTCTTTAATATTGTAGCTGCACGTTGATAATCTTGCGCTAACCATATTAAGTTTGGACTTAAAAGCTTACGCAGTTGCTTAGTGTCATAATCATGATGTTTAGCAAATGCCACTTGATTTAAACCACTGAATTCCATCTCTTTTTGTATGCGCTTACTTATTTCGACTTGCGTGTATTTGGGTATCATATGTATTTCCTGCTTTCGTTTATGAATGATACATGTTTATTATAATTATTTAATTAATATTTTGCTATACATTTTATATTAAAAATAAGGTATCTATGCAATTTATTTAACTGAAAAAATTAGAAAATTTTCTTTTTACTACCTTTACAATATACTCCCCTTTTAATCATTGTAATGATGACATTTTCTACGTGTGTTCTTAGAAATTTAGGTTTTAGTAGTGCTTTTCTAGCTAACTTCTTCGCTTCGTTATCTAGTTTAATCATAATTACAACTCCTCTTTGATTGATTTGATCATAGTTTACCGCACTACATAGACAAAATTTGTCTACCTATAGTTGCGAAGTATCTTTTCAACTTCAGCGATATGTTTCTCTTTCAAGCTATTTGGTGATAATACTTTAACGCGAGACCCTTGTGATAACAGCCACATTAAAATGCCATCGCCAATGACTTCAATTTCTACTACAAATCGGTTATTGGTGTAATCTTTTTTCAATAATTGTGCAGTTGGGAAACGATCAAGCACTGACTCAATAATCCCGCCATTAAATTCAAAGCGTACTTTCTTCCAATGGCCGCCATACATGAAATAGATACGTTGTTTCAAAGCGCCTTCTCTAATATATGGTGAATTCGGAACGTTAAATTTAGTGTTCAATACTTTATATTCTTGAATTCGATCTATCCTAAAAATGAGTACCTGTTCTCTATCATTAACCCCTACTAAATAAAAGTACAGTTCAGAAAATGTAATATACATCGGTTTGATGACATGTGTACGCCCTTTGTTCATTGCGTTAAAATAGTTAAATTCAATCACGCGATTTTGTTGAATAATATGATTTAAATCCCAAATTTTATTTAATAATGGCTCGCCATGATTCATGGGCTCATAATAAACTAGTTCAGATTGAATGGCCTTTTCAATTACACGTTGATTCTCATCAGACATATGTTTCGTAAGGTTATTAACAATCATTTGTAATTCATCTTCAGATAGTCCTCTTGTTGAAATAAGAATTTTTAATATCGCTAGCACCTGTGTTTTATCAAAGGTTTCACTACTATTGTGGACCATTTCATATTTACGGTCTGTCATATTCATCGTTATCTTCAAATGCGCCATATCCGTTCTGTTAGCAAAGAAGTCATTTAAATGCGCGATATAACGCTGCACGGTTCTGTCAGATTTTTTACCTATGATGTCGCCTATTTGTGCCTTAGATAAGCGTTCGCCAGACATAAACTTTAAATACAGCTCTAGCGTGTCAGTTGTTTTAGTCATAATTACCTCCCATTTTTGGAAAATGAATGATTCTACTTTATTAAACAACAATAAAATTAAAAATGTAAGATACATCTTTTTACTACGACAAAAATTGACGCACCTTGGAGGTATACTAAGCTCAAGCAGTTCAAAACACTTAGAAAGTTGGGAATAAGAATGAATTTGCAAAACCAGTCCAAACATCCGCAAATGTTTAACCATGTTTCAAAAGAAGATAAAACACTGGCAATGATTATGTGGGTCTTAACCTTTTTCACAAGTTTTGTAGCACCTTTAGTGATTTGGTTAGTCAAAAAAGACGAATCTGAATACATTGATAAGCAAGGGAAAAATTGCCTGAATTTCGCTATTAGTTACGGTATCTACGGTATTGTTAGTTTCTTATTGACTGTTATTTTAATTGGTTATTTGGCTCTAATGGCTTTAATCATTGCCAACATCACTTATACGATATTAGCAATTGTGTCATGCAATAAAGGTGAAGATTACGTCGTTCCATTCACAATTGAAATAATTAAATAAAACAAAACAAGCCTTCCACTTCGTTTAAACTTCGAAATGGAAGGCTTTATTTACGTGCTTTGTCGTTCTACGATATTTAATTTTAATACGTCATGATTACTTTCAAATGTTGTATCTTCAAGCAATGCCAATAAATAGTGAATCAATTGCTTACCAATGTCATTAACTGGTTGATTCACTGTCGATAAAGGAATCTTCAATAAACTAGAAATGGGTTGGTTATCATATCCCATAATCGCGATTTGATTTGGAATATCAATATGATGCTCAGTTAAAAAATGAATTAACCCTAATGCGACTTCATCACTGCCAGTAAATATAGCATCTGGCAACACGTCTTGTTCTAGCAATGTTTCCCCTATGCGTTCACCGTCTTCAATCGTATGCACATTATTAAAAATCCACTCTCGTCTAATGGCTAAACCATTGTCTTTCATTGCCTCTCTAAATCCAATATTTCTAGGCTTATTGAAACAATGATCATAGTAATGATTATCTGTACAATACGCTATATGACGATAGCCTTTATTAATTAAGTATTGAATGGCATCATACGTCGTTTGACGTTGATTGGTATGTATGATTTTCACTTTATCTGACTGAGTTGATTGATCCGCCGATAATACGATAGGACCATATTGCGTATACGGTTCTAAAACCTCTATATCATTTTCAAGCGTACCCATAATCACGCCAGCAATGTGCTTCTGTTTAAACATATTTAATAACCGTAATTCTTCATCTTTATGATTATATGTCTGCATGATTAACGTATGATATGGCGTATCTTTAATTTCTTTGTCAATTGCATCTATTAAGTATGCGAAATACGGATTCGTAATTCTAGGTACAATAATGCCAATCGTATAAGACTTGTTAGAGCGCAATTGCATCGCGATTGAATTCGGAACATAATCCAGTTCATCCATTGCTTGTTGGATTTTAATTTTCTTTTCCTCAGAAATATAGGGATGATGGTTCATATACCTTGAAACCGTCGTTATGGATAATCCCGCTCTCTGAGCTACATCTTTAATTGTCGCCATAGTACCCACCTTCAATGAAACCGTTTTCATTATTTATGATAGGTTGTCGCTACATTTTTGTCAATCGCTCAAGTTAGATATTCAATAGTTAATAGGGTGTGGATCAGGATTCTTTTAAAATTCGTCGTCCACTCCCAGCTTGCTTAGTTTGTGAAATCACTTTCGTGATTTTTTGTGTTGGGGCCCCGACTCCCAGCTTGCTTTGCTTGTTGAATTTCTTAGTGAAATTCTCTTTGCTGGGGGCCCACTCCCAGCTTGCTTTGCTTGTAAAATTTCTTAGTGAAATTCTCTTTGTTGGGACCACGCCCGCAAGGATGACTAGAACTGAGAATAGCTTGATTTAAGCGATATCTCAGTTCAGTCAGCTACTGCGAATTGGCAAAGTAGCATGATCATATTATTTATGTTTCAGTCTCGAAGATAGCACTTTATTGGCGCCATCTTCGTATAATGATGAAATCATTTAGGCTCCTATTTATGCTTCCACTAACCATTCAATTGTACGTTTAATCGCTTTATCCCAGAAGGCATAATCATGTTCACCTGGGCCTTCTTCATATTGATAGTCTATCCCTTTATCATCCAAGTAGGCCATAAATTGTTGGTTGTCTTCATATAAGAAGTCTTCTGTCCCACATTGAATGAATAACTCAGGTAGAGTTAAGCCTTTGTCAATGGCTTCATCAACTAAATGATATGTATCGAGTTCAGTCCCTTTGATATTGGTATCTTCCCCAGTGATTGCTTTAGGTGCGAAATCAGTATAATTAAGTTCCATTAGTCCTTGTGCTTGAAAGACTGCAGACAATGGTGATGCTTTAGCGAAAAGCTCGCCTTGTGTTAATGCAAATTTCATCGTGCCATATCCACCCATTGAATGTCCTGCAATAAAATTGTCTTCACGCCGTGTCGATAATGGCAGTAACTTATGCGCATAGTGATACACTTCCAATATGTGGTCATAATAACTATGACCATACGCCATATTCGCATAACCACTATGATCTGCATTTGGCATAATAATGGCTAATTGATGTTCATCTGCATATCGCTCAATACTTGTGAAACGTGTATACGATGTTGCATCACTTGATAATCCATGTAGCAACATCAATGATTGGTACGATTTCGGCGATGATGTATCGTCGAAGAAACTCCCGTCTTCTGGAATGATTGCTACAAACGATTGTTGCATACCTAAAGCTGGTGAGAAGTAATTGATTGTCATAAGTGCCATATTCATTATCATCCCTTCTAATAATAAATCATTATATCCATTTTACACTTTTTTCGACAAAGGTGTCACCAAAGCGCGACTCCTTCAGTCATCTCGCCAAGTTACTTTGCATTTCTATATCATTTCATATTAGAATGCATAAAAAATAAGGCACCTTTCGCATCATTTAATTCAATGAACGAGGTGCCTTATGTATCCAGGAACTTTATGTCCCGGATTCAAAGTAGCAATTGTGTTTATATCGGTTTTGGTAGTTTAATATAAACGTTGTTTATATAAAGGGGTCTTTGTGTCTTATTGTATTACTTTATAATCATCCAATTTTTGCCATTTTTTATTAATTTTTTCTCTTCTTTTAGTTCATGTACAATATGGCCTGTTGTTTCACGTGAAATACCTGCTAAATCACTTAGTAGTTGAATGGTCATGATATGATTAATTTCGTAAAATTCATCATGATCGCATCCTATTGCATGACATAAATAATATAGTACTTTCTCAATGCGCTCTCTCGCCAATTTTGTAGTTAATGCCATATTGTATTCCATTAGAAGTTCAAGTTCGTTATTTAACTTTTCGAACAGTGTAACAAATATGTCGTCATGATTTTTACAAAGATATTCCAACATATCTTTAGGTATTCCTATTACATTACATGGTGTAATAGCTGTGCACATCTCGTTTAATTCCATTTTCCGAAAGAGATGATTTAACGGAAATAATACCTGCGCTTTATTCAGCTTACGATAAGCGTCTCCATCTTCATTTATTGTTTCACGCAAAACAATCCCGTCTAGTAACAAATACACATATGTCGGTTGATCAGATGAATAATATATGATTTGTCCTTTATTGTAATGTCGTATGAAACACTCACTCTTGAATGCTTGAATGACACCTGTTGGAATATTTAAGTAAGACGCTAATTGTTTGAGTCCTTCACTTAAATCATTATCTCTGTTGTTGATAAATGTCTTTCCAGCCATTGAGATACACTCCTAAACCTTTTAAAACTTTTTATTAGAATACTGAAACGCTACCCATCGCTAAGCGAATAATACCTATTATTGCAAGTATGATGATGACTGCAAATAAGATATAATCACCTTTCGTTAACGGTTTATGATTATTACGTTGTACGAAACGATAAACAAATAGACCAGGGATATAGAGCAACATGGTTAACAACAAGTAATCAATACCTGCAGCGTACACAAGCCATATCGCATAGATAGATGCAATGATACCGATTGCCCATTGTTTCACTGTAGCATGTCCTTTATGTTCAATTGTATATTTCAATTGATAAAAGGCACTAAACATATACGGAATTAAAATCGCGCTTGATGCAAGTGAAAATGCAAATTGATATGCACTATCTGTAAATAACATGCTGACTAAGAATATTTGTACTAAAATATTTGTAATTAATAATGCATTAATAGGTGCTTTATTTTTATTTTCTTTAGCAAACCATTTTGGGAACAAGCCATCTTTGGCCACTATGAATGGTAGCTCACCAGCTAATAGTGTCCAACCAAGCCATGCACCTAATACAGAAATGATTAAACCAATGTTAACGAGGACTGAACCCCAATGACCAACGATATGTTCTAACACTTGTGCCATAGATGGACTTGCAAGATCAGCAATTTGATTTTGTTGAATGACACCTTGTGCTAAGACGGTCATTAAGAAATAAATAACGAGGACTGAAACAAGTCCAATGACGGTAGCAGTACCTACGTCTTTTTTCGATTTAGCACGACCTGAGAATACCACTGCACCTTCAATACCAGTGAACACCCATACGGTTACAAGCATTGTACTCTTCACTTGAGACATTGTATCGCCCCAACTAAATATACCTGTACCTCCGCTTGTCATGCCATAGAATCCTGCTTTGAATGTATCGAAATTAAATACTACAATCATACAAATGATAACTAAGAATATAGGAATTAACTTTGCAACAGTTACAATACTATTAATGAAAGCTGCGGTTTCAACACCTCTAAGTATTAAGAAGTGCACACCCCATAACAAGAAAGAAGCGACGATAATACTTGGTAGTGTGTTACCACCTTTGAAGATTGGGAAGAAGTTACCTACCGCTGACATCAATAATGTTGCATAGGCTACGTTACCTAGAAAAGCAGCAAACCAATAGCCCCAAGCACTTGAGAAACCAATAAAGTCACCAAATCCAGCTTGTGCATAACTGTAAATACCGCCTTCTAAGTCCGGTCTTACATTAGTGAGATTTTGGAAGACAAATGCGAGTGAAATCATTCCAATTGCGGTGATGATCCAACCAATCATAATTGCTAAACCACCGGCTTGACCACCCATATCAGAAATGATGTTGAACGCACCGCCACCAATCATAGAACCAATGACTAAACCAATGAGTGACGTTTTACCAAGTTTGTTTGTGTCTGATTCATTCATAATTCATTTCCCCTTCTAAGGAGGATTATTTTTAAATTAAGGGCTTGAAGCATCGTTATTCAATTGATTGGTAATTTTGCTTCAAACCCTTCTCCTTGTGTTATATTGCTACATCACTTTCTCGGCGATGTATTTTCAAAATAAGTCCTTACATTTGCTCGAAATACTTTAAATTTCTTCTCTAAATAATGGTTGGCTCATACATCTTGGGCCCCCACGTCCACGAACAAGCTCACTACCTGTGATTTCAAGTACTTTAATACCTTTGTCACGAAGTAATTGGTTTGATACGTAGTTTCGGTCGTAAGTCACAACTACACCTGGGCGGATACATAATGTATTTGAACCGTCATTCCATTGTTCACGTGCACCGTCGATAACATCACCGTTACCTGTTGGAATAAACTCGATTTTTTCAACACCAAGTACATCTGCAAGTGTTTCACGTAGTTTATTAGAATGTGTAATTTTAATGTCGTCTTTGGCTTCATCGTATTCAATTGTAAATAAATTCATATTATTTTCTTCTTTGAAAATTGCTGAATGCACTGTGAATTTATCGTAGTCAATCATTGTGAATACTGTATCTAAATGCATGAATGTACGGCTATTTGGAATTTCAATCGCAATCACTTTTTTAAATGTTGTAGATTCATCTTTGAATATATTACGTGCTAAGCGTTCAATCGCTTGTGCTGATGTACGCTCTGAAATACCAATGGCTAAAGCATCTTTAGAAAGAATTAACTCATCGCCACCTTCGATGTTAAATGGTGAATTTCTGTCTAACCATACCGGTACATCTGCATCTTTAAATCTTGGATGATATTTTAGAATGTATGTCATAAATAGAGATTCTCTACGACGTGCTCTCCAATACATTCTGTTGATTGTCATACCTCTACCTACTGATGCTTGAGGGTCACGTGTAAAGTAAAGGTTAGGCATTGGGTCTAAATAGAATGGATATCTATCATCCATATATTCAACGAGATGTGTTGTTTTAAGTTCAATTTCTTCTTTTCTTACACCAGCCATAATTTTGTCGATTAATTCTTGGTCTGATAATGTCTCAAAGAATGTTTTAATTTCAGCTTCATGTCCTAAGACTGTTTTTTGAGATTCTGCAAGAATATCGTCAATAAATTGTTCACGCACATCTTTATCTGCAATGGCTTCAGCTGCTAGTTTTTCTAGATAAACAACTTCTACACCTTCATCACGAAGTGTTTGTGCAAATTTGTCGTGTTCTTCTTGTGCCACTTTTAAATAAGGAATATCATCGAATAGCAAGCCACTTAAGTGATCTGGTACTAAATTTTCTAGTTCTTTACCAGGTCGTTTGAGTAATACTGTTTTCAATCTGCCGATTTCACTGTTTACTTGGATAGGTCCTTGAGTCATATTCATTTCCTCCTTTATTTATCTACAACTAGAGTATAAAGCGCTTTCAGATTTCATTATGTGATTGTTTTCACATTCTAAATGTGTGTTAATTCATGCTTTTTGGTTATTCAATGCATATTTTTGATTGAATATACAATAATGTTAGGTAATTAGTGATTATTATGTATATTTCATTCATGTTGACATGCCGATGTCTAACCCAAAAAGTTTTTTATGCATCATTCTGTATTTATAAACACTTATCAATTTCACGTTTAAAATGATGAACGCTCAAGATGTGAACATTGCATTTTAAGCGTTTCACACACTATTATAGATAACATCAAAACGTAAATCTACATTATATTTTATGCATTAATTTGAATATTTATGATTAAACAGTTTATAGTGAACATATTTTGCCATTTCCTCTGAATTTGTAAGTACCATTAATGTGTCATTGCCCCCCACTGTTCCAAGGATTTCTGCAATATTCATGCGATCAATAAAATAATTTATACCTTGTGCAAATCCAGGAGAGGTTTTGATTAGTATGTAACTATCTTTGATGATGATACTTTGAATTTCATTATCGTAATAATGAAGTAGTTTCGTTTTAGCATCCATTTGTTGCGTATTATCTAACTTTTTATAATACGATTGGTTACTTACTGCTGGGACTTTGAATATCTTTAATTCTTTTAAATCTCTTGAAATTGTAGTGATGCTATAACGTACGCCAAAATGTGTATCAATATAATCTGCAATCTCTTCTTTTTTATTAAATCGATTATTCTTAACTACCGTTTCGATGAGATCTAGACGTTTACTCTTTTTCATATTATAAACTCCTCTACCCCTATACAGCATAAAGCTGTATGTATTCTTACCTTTAACGTATCATCTTTTCGTAAATCGTGGTGTTGGCTATTTCATGAATTTTGCTATAATTTTTATTTATTTTCACAAAAAAACTCCAAAAGTGAGCATTATTACTCAACTTTCGGAGCGTCACCATTATGCTATTTCGTTTCTTTCATTGCTTGTTTCACGGTACTATAGCCCATTACTACACGATCCACTTTACCTTTTTCTACATCAAACCAAACTGTCATTCCCTTTGTATTGGGTTGGTAGTAGTAAATACCCGTTGTATTATGTTTATGATTATCAATTTTTTGTAAGTCTTTACCATAAACTTTATTTAACTGGTCTAATGATAATTGCCCAGTCACCTTTAAATCTAGTAATGATGCTGTTTTACCGTCTTTAGATACATTTCTGAAATATTGATCATATTTTTTAACATTTTTAGTCGATGATGTTGCCTTTAATTTAACACCATTAAATGTGACATTCTCAGCTTTTACTGCATTTTTAAAATGTTTATCTAATACAAAAGATACGTCTTGACCCGCATACCCTTTATAATTGTAATAGGCAGATGTCGCATTGGCTTTAGTAGTCGTCGTGTTTGACATCGTTTTAGATTCGGCATGTGCGATAGATGTTTCCGTTAATGTACCGGTAACACCTACACCGAATAATGTGCTTAATGCCAAGGTTGCAGTGACGAATGTTTGCGTTGATTTTCTCAAATGAATAGCCTTCTTTCTTTATAACTAAACATATCATACGCTATTCAAAGTGGTTATACAATTTATATTCCTTGATAAGGAAAGCGCATTTGTGCTTAATGTGTGAATGTTACAAATTATACAAAATTAAATTTCACAAATCGTTAAATAATGTTTTTATATAAATTATGTTATACTAAATGTAGGAGTAAAATCCCCATTAACTCCTTCACAAAAAGTTATATTATGTAATGACTATAGCCATAAGTTTACTTCCCCTTTGTTAAACTTATGGCTCTTTTATATAGTCTTTTTTACTTTTCCGCCATAAATATAAAATTCATTTATATTGTAAAAAACCTCTTCCGAAGTACGAACATATGTTCTATAATGATGTTGAGATGGTTAACATGATTCCAAATCCTAATGCGCCAGATGAAT
>NZ_KV838585.1:29964-35177 GCF_001838705.1 Staphylococcus sp. HMSC34C02 | reverse complement strand
ATCCTAATGCGCCAGATGAATATAAATATGAAACAGATTATCGTAAAATACCAAGACAATATTTAGACGCTAATATTCCTCAAGGACGTGGCATGGTGAAGTGGGCGCCTTTTATTATATGTACTAATCTCATAAAAAATCTAATTTAATAGGGTTCAAACATAATTTATATATGTATTATGTTTGAACCCTATATCTATTTATTTTTTACTAATATCATTTAAAATGTCTTGCAATTCTTCAATTTCTTTGTTATTTAATTCTTCATTTTTCGCAAAATTAAGCACTAAACTTTTCATATCCCCTCCATACAATTTATTAAGAAAGGTTTTAGCAGTTTTCATTTTAATATCATCTTCTTTAATAATTGATGAGTAAAAATAAATATTATTATATTTATATCGTTTTATAATCTCTTTTTTATATAGTCTTGTAATTAATGTTCTAATCGTCTTATCGCTAACTTCTTTATTTTTTTGAATCTCAACTACAATTTCATTAGCTGATACTGATTTTTTATTCCATATTATATTCATAACATCCCATTCAGCCATAGTTATTTCAACTTGCTTATTGGCCATTTAAAACACCCATTTCTTTTAATATTTTTTCATTTATTAATTTAGCATTTTCACCAGAGGCTTTTTCATCTGATAAATGTGTAGAAAAATAATACTTATCATGATTTGTAATTACGTAACCTACAAACCACCCATTATTGTACTTCCCGTTTACTATACCTGTACCTGTTTTCCCATACAATGCATAATTTTCATTTTTTCTAATCAATAACGAAGAAGATAATTGTTTCTTTTCATTTTTACTAAAATGGTTATTTTGTTCCATCATATTTTTCAAAACTATTACTTGTTCAAGATTAGATATTTTCAAACTATCTTCCAACCAGTAGGCTTTATAACTTCCCAAATTTTTATTACCATAATTTAATTGCTTGAGTTGATCATAAGTATAGTTCTTTGATATTTGATTACTAATACGTTCGAAGTACCAATTAACAGAGTTTTGTATTGCCGTATTTAAATCTTGATCCTTATTCCAAGAATCGAAAGGATAATGATTATGATTCCATAACATACGTGAATTTTTATCACTTATAATATGACGGTCAAGTCCAAACAGTGCTAAATAAATTTTGTATGTTGAATCAGGAGAATATCTTTTTCTACTTTCTTTTTCATTATAAATATAGTATTTGTCTTTCTTCATGCTGTACATAACGAAAGATCCACTATTTGAACCAAAATTTTTACTTTCATCTAAAATTTGGTAATCGCTTTGTAAGGGCTTTTTATAATTATAATCAGTTAAGGATTGCCCCATTAAAAACTGGCTTTGAATTATCATGATAAAAAAAGTAAAAATACAAACAAAAATTAGAATTAATTTTGACTGCTTTTTCAAATTGGCTTCTTTTATATTAATTAATCTTCTTTTGAGTAATGATTTTTTACCATTAAATGAATGGCTTAATATATTTTTGTTGAAAAATGGGGTTTTTAATACGGAATCCATAATAGCTTCCGCATAAGACTTAAATTCATTTTTGTTAATATTATTAAGGACAAATCTATCGGCTTCTACTTCATTGTCATGAATCATCTTTCTTTTTACAATTTGTATTAGTGGATTATAACTCATAGCAATAGAAAAAATATGAAAGATAATTAAATGCAAAGTATCTCTGTTTTTAGCATGAGCATACTCGTGCAATATTATATATTTTAGTTTTTTGTCATTTATACTTTTAAAATATAAACTGGGAATCAAAATAATATATTTTCCATACCAAAAAGTTATTGGAGAATGAATAGATTCTGCTTTTCGAATCACAATATTTCTTTTATATTGATGATTGAAAAGTATCTTGTTTATTTTATCTTTTTCTTTTTCATTTAGATAAAGTGACTGTTTCTTTAAATACTTAAGATATAATAAAGAATTTAAAAATTTAAAACTTAAAATAATAACTAAAACTATCCAAATAACTGTGCAGATATTATCTATTGAATCCCAATTAATCTTATGGATGTCTGTTGTAAACTCATGAACAGGTTTAGTGGTATTTATGTTAGGATTCAAATTGTGTGAATTACTTTCAACTGTGGGCTCTTGATTATTCAAATTATTAAATTTAAAAAAAGAGAATTTAATAGGGATGAAAGGAATTAATCCTGCAAGAAGAGTTAGATACCAAACTTTATAATTTAACATATAATTAAAATAGCGTTTTAATATGTACCTAAAAAATAATAACAATAGAAATATAAAACAAAAGCTTACTATGCTCATTATTAATAACTTAGCCATTTCAACACCTTCTTTCAAATAATTATAATAAACTATTGACGCGAATATTACAATTGTAATATTATTGATTTATAGAAATTACAACTGTAATATTGGAGGGTATATTTTGAAAAAGTTAATACTTTTAATTGCAATTGCTTTAGTTTTAAGTGCATGTAATTCAACCAGTTCACATGCTAAAGAGTTAAATAATTTAGAAAAGAAATATAATGCTAATATTGGTGTCTATGCATTAGATACTAAAAGTGGTAAGGAAGTAAAATTTAATGCCGATAAGAGATTTGCCTATGCTTCAACTTCAAAAGCGATAAATAGTGCTATTTTGTTAGAACAAGTACCTTATAATAAGTTAAATAAAAAAGTACATATTAACAAAGATGATATAGTTGCTTATTCTCCTATTTTAGAAAAATATGTAGGAAAAGATATCACTTTAAAAGAACTTATTGAGGCTTCAATGAAGTATAGTGATAATACAGCAAACAATAAAATTATAAACGAAATCGGTGGAATCAAAAAAATTAAAAAACGTTTAAAAAAATTGGGAGATAAAGTAACAAATCCAGTTAGATATGAAATAGAATTAAATTACTATTCACCAAAGAGCAAAAAAGATACTTCAACGCCTGCTGCTTTCGGCAAGACTTTAAATAAACTTATCGCAAATGGAAAATTAAGCAAAAAAAATAAAAATTTCTTACTTGATTTAATGTTAAATAATAAAAACGGAGACACTTTAATTAAAGATGGTGTTCCAAAAGACTATAAGGTTGCTGATAAAAGTGGTCAAGCAATAACATATGCTTCTAGAAATGATGTAGCTTTTATTTATCCTAAGAACCAATCTGAACCTATTATTTTAGTCATTTTTACGAATAAAGACAATAAAAGTGATAAACCTAATGATAAATTGATAAGTGAAACCGCCAAGAATGTAATAAACAAATTTTAATAGTCTAAATGTACTACAAAAACTGATATAATTCTATCTTTCATAAAACTTCATAATATCGAAGAGTCCGGGACATAAAGTTCTTGGATAAGTGAAAAAAAGACAATTTCTATTGAAATAATATAGAAATTGTCTTTTTTATAAATTTTTTGATTATTTTCAGCTCGTTGAGCTACTACTTTTCTTATATTAAGTGCCATTAATACAAAACCAAGTTCTCTTTTGACTTTATTGAGTCCTCGGACAGACATCCGAGTGAAACCCAAAATAGCCTTCATAAATCCAAAAACAGGTTCCACATCAATTTTTCTTTGACTGTAGATATTTTTTGTTTCTGGTTCTGAAAGCTTTTTGTTAATTTGGGATTTAAAATATTCCCAGTTATAATTCTTCATTATTTTTTTGTTTGTTTTTGAATTGAAGTTCATACATTGATTTTTCAGAGGACATTCTGAACAATCATCACATTCATATAATTTGAAGTCTCGCTTATAACCATACTTATCATGACGATAGGCATATCTTTTAAAACCTAGCCGTTTATTATTCGGACAAATGAATTCGTCATTAATTTCCTCATAGTTACAATTTTGAGTATTAAAGATGTCACTTTTATATTTTTTAGTTTTATCTTTTATAAACATTCCATATGTTATGAGTGGCGTTCGATTAAAGTCATCTATAATTGCCTTATAATTTGATTCACTACCATAACCTGCATCAGCTACAATATATTCAGGTAAATGACCGTAGGTCTCTTGAATTGAATTTAAAAATGGAATCATCGTTCTAGTATCCGTTGGATTTTGATACACATTATAAGATAAAACAAATTGGGAATTTGTCGCTATTTGTAAATTATACCCTGGCTTAAGTTGTCCATTTTTCATGTGATCTTTTTTCATTCTCATAAATGTCGCATCATGATCTGTCTTAGAATAACTATTTCTATCCTTTAAAATAGATTTTTGAAATTCGTATCGATACTTTCGCTCAAAATAATCATTGATTTGCTTTTTGTATTTTTTGATTTTAGTTCTTTTGAGACGTATTTGTTTTCTTGTTTTAGTACATTTTTCATTGTTGATATGTTGGTTTAAATCTTCGATTTCTTTATCTAAGTGACTACCAATCAAATCTATTTCTTCTTTTGTTAATTCATTATCATGATTTTCTTTAATTTCCGGTATGATTTTATTGGTTACCAATTCATGGTAGAGGGCTTTAGAATCCTCATTCATCTTTAATTCATGGTTTTGAATACTCTTTTTCCATACAAATGTATATCGATTGGCATTTGCTTCAATTTTTGTACCATCAATAAAAATAGCTTTATCATCTATAAGATTTTGTTTTACACACTGACTGTAAAATTGAATAAATAAAGATTCTAATAAAGCATCTACTTTTGGATTTACTCTAAATCGATTAATTGTTTTATAAGAAGGTTTTTGATTTTGTGATAGCCACATCATTCGGATGCTATCATTAAGCATTTTTTCTATTTTACGACCTGAGAATACAGATTGTGTGTAGGCATATAGAATCACTTTTAACATCATTTTAGGATGGTACGAAGTTGCACCACGGTGATGTCTGAATTCGTCGAATTCATTGTCAGGAATTGTTTCAACAATATCATTTATATGTCGTGAAATATCATTTGTGGGGATAAGAACTGAAGTTTCCATTGGTAGAGTAAGTTGAGTCATGTTATAATTTTTATACATAAGGCACCTCGTTAATTTAGTTTAGTGATGTTTATTAAATTATACGAAAGTGCTTTATTTTTTTAAAGTATTACAATGTAAAATTACATATAAATACAAAGTATTTTGGCGAGACTCTTGAGGGAACAGGACAAGCTGAAGACTACAGGCTGAAGCTGTCCCCTAAGAAAGCGAGCCAACAATACGGAGTATTGTAAATAAAG
>NZ_KV838585.1:18222-29864 GCF_001838705.1 Staphylococcus sp. HMSC34C02 | reverse complement strand
AAATAAAGAAGCCAGTAAATGAATTTGTTAAAACTCATTTACTGGCTATTTCTCTAGGGTTTATGTCCCAGACTCTATTTTTTTATGTTCACATTTTTTAAAAGAGAAAATACTATTAACATACCAAACATCATAATTCCAGTTACTATAATTATAAATGCTCGATAATCTTACTCAACTTTTCCATATAAAAAATAACTTATTTTAAATTAATTAATTAATCACATTAAAAAATTATATAATCCTTGCCAAAAAAAGAACATACGTTCTACAATGATGATGAGGTGGTAAACATGATTCCAAATCCTAATGCGCCAGATGAATATAAATATGAAACTGATTATAGAAAAATACCAAGAAAATATTTAAACCCTAAAATCCCTCAAGGGCGTGGAAAAATCAAATGGCAAGCTTTTGCGACTCTCCCGCAACAGTTTGAAATTTTAGAACAAATTATAAAGGATCAAAATAAAATAGAAAAACCATTGCTAACACATGATTCATTAGATAATTTAGATCAGATTTTTCAAATAAAAATTCAAAATGATGAGTTATGTACAATCTCATATTGGGAAGACGGCAGCATTTCAAACTATACAGGAAAAATTTTGAAAATTGATACAATCAATGGTTATTTTACATTTTACGATTCTACAAATACTAAACATACTTTTTTTAATACTAATGTGTATAATATCTCTTAAACTCGAATTATTTCTCTTTACCTGTGTATTAAATATCTTCATATATTTTATTATATAATGTGTTTATTTCATCTTTGAGCCTCTTTTTCTCATTTTCTAAAGATTTTACTCTCCTTTTTAATGAAGAAATTAATGCGTCTTTACCGTCACTGTTATTTTTATGTACAAATATGTCTTTACTTTGTTCACGTAACTCTTCGATTCTCTTTCGAATTTTACTATTATTATATAAAGTAGCTTTAGATACATTTGAATGCTTAGCAACAATATTAAAGTTAATTTCTTCATTTTTTCGAACCAATTCATTTATTGCTTTAGAAACTTTTTGCTCGGTTTTAACTTTTCGTTCTGCATGTAACTGTTTTAATTGTTCTTGTCTATTAAATTTTCCCATCTTAACCTCTATACTTTTATTCTATTACTTCTCCCGAATATAATGTTTCCATCTTTTATATTACCTAATATTTCTTCATATTTATTTAATATATTAGTATGTTTTTCAACCATATCTTGTCTATTATTATTTTTAGCTAATTCTATAGATTTGACCGTTGATTTGATATGTAATTCATATTTTTCAACATCTAAATCAGAAAATCCAATAGCTAGATCCTTACATGGTTTCCCAGAATTACAAGTTAAGCATGGCGGAGCTTCCATATATGGACAATCACCGCTCAATCTAGCATGACAAGTACCATAAGGATTGTCCATTGCGTTTAATTTATGTTCTTGCCATAAAGAATTCAATGCTTTTTCTGATAATTCACTACTATGCTGTATATTTTTAATTTTACCGTCAACATCAAAACTAAAAGCCCCTTGATCAATAACTGATTCAAAAGCCTTTCTTTTTGTATCATCAAGTAACTTAGCATATCTGAGTGTCATTTCTGGTGAGGAATGTGCTAATAATTCTTGTATGGTTAATATATCTGCTCCACCATTTAACAATTTCACTGCATAGGTATGTCTAAACTGATGAGTTTTGAAATGGAAGACTTCACCTTGTTCATCAAGAATATTTTTTGTTTTTGCTAAATGATTTAAGTGTGCTCTGACCATATGCTGTGTAAAGGGCATTCCTTTTCTTTTTCCTTTATGAATAGCAAAAATATAATTATTAGGGTTGTTATCTTTTGTACTTTTAATTTTAGAATTGGCTATTAAAACTGCTACTATATCAGCTAATTCATTATCGATTGGTATCCTATGTCCTTTAACAAAAGTTTTAGCAATATCAGTAATTATTGAAAACTTTCCATTAACTTTTGCAAGACAATTATTTTTTAATGTTAATACATCAGAAATTCTTAGTCCTGTTTTAAAAGCTATCCAAACTACAGGTATTAAATCTTTGTGCAAATCATTTATATGCTCAAAAAGCTGTTCCAATACAAAATCTGGGATATAATCAATTTGGCTACTATTTTTCTTTTCGCGCTTAGGAAAGTCTTGAGGATAAATTAAAAAACGTATATCTTCAGAGGGGGCTATATCATAATTTTGACTAGCAATATCATTTAAGAACCTTCTAATTGCTTTTAATTCTTCTCTAACGAAGTTCCTAGAACTTTGCACATTTTTACTATTAGCATATTCAAATAAAAATTCTATATATGCTTCGATATGACATCTATCTAGTTCATTTAAACTATTCCTTGTTTCTTTATTTTTAGATATATTTTGAAAAAACCTAGTCAAAACTCTTATATAAAATCTTGCTGTAGCAAATGCTATATCACCAGTTATCAAACGATTTTTTAAATATTTTTTTGCTAATTCTCGCATTTTAATTGACTCAATTTTTTCAAAGTTCAAATAATTACCAGTTAGTGTTTTATTATAACTCAATCCATATTTTTCTAAATTTCTAATATCCCATTTATCTTTTTCCCATTCTTCTCGCTTATCAATAAATTTATTTAGATTAATATACATATTCTTTAAAAAAGAAGCTAGTCCACTTTTATGTTCATAATCACCAAAAACTATTGTTGATGATTTTCTTTTTATAGGTATATTATTTTTAGTCAACCAACTAAACCAGTACTTTTCTAACATATTAATATCACAATCTAGTAAAGAATTTAAATTTGGATAAACTTCATTAAAGAACTCAGCAATCTTGTTAAGTTTCACTGCTCCAGTATTAAATACATTAGATAAAGACCAATCCTCTTTAACTATAAGTTTCAAAAAAAGGTATTTAAATTCTAAATTCAAATTTTCACTTTTAATCCTAAAGAAAATATTTTTTCTTTTGTCTTTATAGTTCTTGATACTATCTTGAAATTGCTCGAACTTGTTAAAAGCTGAAATGTGCCATTCATCATTTTTTAAAAAGTAATCATCATATATTTCAGTTATTAGCACTTCTCCTTTTATGTTTATAGTTCTACTTTGTAATGTACATAATTCATTAATCATAGTACTGTTTGTAGGTAAATTAATTGGTATTGACATAGTTATTCCCCTTTATTAAAAACTTGAAATTGATGCTTAACTTTATTCCAATCTTCACGTATATCTTCTTCAGTGGGATGAACATATAAATTAATAGTCGTTTGTATATTACTATGACCGAGTCTTTCTTGAACTTGTTTAATATCCTTAGTTTCATTATAAAAAACAGTTGCATGTGTATGGCGAAATAAATGGGGGTGAACATTTATAGATGTTTTATGTTTTAGCCTTTTAAATAATGAATATATATCACTATAATGCATAGCTTCTCCTACATTTCTACCCTTTATTTTTACAAAAAGATAATCAGAACATATGGAAAGTTCGTCAATTATTTCGTACACATAATCGTCATATAAATCAATTAACGATTGAGAAATAAATATTTTTCTTTCACCAGTTTTTAAATAAGTACCATTGCTATTAAATCTATTTTTCAAAACTATTTGGTGACCTTTTCTAAAATCAAATTTGATATCATCAATGCGTAATGATAATACCTCACCTATACGCAATCCTGTTTCATATAATAATTGTATTAAGAATTTATCTCTAATATTATTAGCTGCTCCTAATAATTTCTTAACCTCAACATTGGTTAACACTTCTAGTTTTTTCTTTGGTTCTTTTACTTTCAAAATATTTTTCAACATTCCATAGTCCTTGTTTACGCGATGCATGAAACTTTTATATTTTTTAGAGTATTTACTTTCCGTATGTATAAAATCATAGAAATTAACATCTAATTTTTTGCTCCTATAGAGATAATCATAAAAATTAGATACTACAGTAATAGTCAGATTAATTGTCTTAGGACTAATGCTTTTTCCTTTTCGGTGATAAGAGAGGACATTCTCATATTCAAAAGGTGTTTTCATCCATCTTATAAAATCAACAAAGTTATCAAAACTAACTTCTTTATAGCATATCTTTTTACTTTCTAAGTAAACAAAAAAATTTTTTAGTGCATAGGCATAGGTTTTCTTGGTATTTAAACTTTTATTAACACTATCCAGATACTTCAAATATCTTACTGCATCTACTATAGGTTCATTATTACCATCTAAAATCATAAAATTGATACCATTCTTAGATTTTACTTCTACTATTTTCATAATAATCTCATTTCTAATTTTTAATAGTATAAGTATACACTATTCGAACTCTTTTTACATCATACATATTAAACTTATTACACGTAATAAAAAAAGACTATTTAATATTTTTACTTTGTTCATTTTTTCTTAAAATATGATTCATTTTAAACAAAATAGTCTATATTCTTCAATATATATATAACCGTTTGCGACAATGCCGGAACAATATCAACGGTTGAATGATTTTATTGAGGAACAGAATAAAATTGCCATGCCTTCTTTATCAGACGATCAATTTGAAATGATTAATCGTCAGCTGACTTACAAGTTCACACAGCATCAACTGGCGATGATTAGTTATTGGAGAAATGGCTATATTCAATCCATTGCAGCCTATATACGTCGGATTGATTCATTGAATCGATGTATCACCATTAGTAATGAGAATGGCTCACAAACAATGAAACTCGATTTTACGGTTATTTGTAATGTAGAGTAAGTGTGGTACGCAATGAGTGATGCTTGTCACTGAACATGTATTGCGTTTTAGCTAAAATGAAATAAAGGGAGTAGAACCACATTCCTTTCGACTGTGTTGTTCCACTCCCAAATCTAAAGTTATTTACTTGTTGTAAAGCCTGCATAACTAATATCTACTTCTACAACTTTGCCTTCATTAAGTACGAATGATGCCGCTAAACCATTTTTATTAGGTTTGTATACGTAAATACCGCTACCTTTGGCATTTTTGTTGCCTTTTACTTTTTTCAAATCTTTACCATATGCTTTTTTAAGTTGATTATACGTTAAATCACCTTTAACTATAAATTGTAACTTATTCGCTTTTTTACCGTCGCTCGTTACACCAGTAAATTTCTGATTATACTTTTCTTTAACTGTTGTACTGTTCGTTTTAGCAAGTTTAATACCGTTAAATTTAATGTTGCCATGCTTAATTGCATTAATAAAGTTTTTATCTGTTAAGAATTTAGCATCTTTATCAACGTAACCATTATAAGCGTAATAATACCCTTTCGTTTGAGTTGCTGCATGGGCAGTATCTTGTACTGGTAGTACTGCGCTACTCACTCCTAAAAGTGTTCCAAATGCTAATGTTGTTGAGGCAATAGTTTTAACTACTTTATTCATGTTAGTCCTTCTTTCTATATTAGAATTACACTTCACTTATATTATCGCACAATACATACAAACATTCACTGTACTTAAGACCTATTTATCAAAAATTTTAGTAAACAAAATTTAATATTATAAAGTTGTGTTAATACTATCTATTTTATGAAGTTTTATTATAATAAGATAAAGAAATGAATTAAGGACGGAGGATACACCTTGAAAAAAGTATTGGCAGGTATCGTCATTTTATTACTTATTGTTGCTTTAGGCTTTTCAATATTTTTTGCAGCAACTGGTACTAAACATTCAAATTCGAGCGAGGACCATAAAACTGAAAAACATGATAAAAAAGACAAAAAAGATAAAACAAGTGAAACGCAAACTGAATCTCAATCTAATGCATCTGATAATGGAGAAAATGCACAATCAGAGCCAGCGTCAAACAATAATGTAAATACTCAACAAAATTATTCGACACAACCAAATAACTCGGCAACACAATCATCTAAAACAAAAGACAACAGTTCTAGACAAAATAGTTCAGAAAGTGCTACTTCAGAGAAAAAGACGAAAGAAACACAAACAACACAACAACCAAGTACACAACCATCGACACAACAACCGGCAACCTCTCAACCGAATACTCAGAACAAAACAACAACTCAAAGTAGTTCAACACAAAGTTCAAGTAGTTCAGCTAAAACAAATAATTCTAATGGTACAAACCAATAAAATTTGAGTGAGCTATCGCTAAATAGATGTTACAAAAACGTCCGGGGCATAAAGTTCCAGGATAAGTAAATAAAGAAGGGAGCGGGACAGAATTCTTTTAAATTCGTTGTCCCACCCCCGCAAGGATGACTAGAACTGAGAAAAGCTCGATTTAAGCGTCTTCTCAGTTCAGTCAGCTACTGCGAATTTGCTAAATAGCATTATTATATTATTTATGTCCCAGACTGTATTTTGCTAGAAATTTTGTCCCAGTCACTTCCTATTATCTAAATATCATTTTTGCGTCTACTCAGTAACTTTACTTTCATCTACACGTTTAGAAATTTTACGCATTACTGGATCTAACACTGGTTTGACTAAGATACCTAGAATAAAGAATCCTAATCCGAATAGTGCTAGGATAAGCATTTTTGTGATTAATATTTCCGGTACAATGCCACCTACTGTTTCACGTAATGAATCTATCACATACGTGAACGGTAAATATGGTGAAATGGTTTGGAAGAATTTAGGTGCTGTAACGACTGGGAAAGTACCTCCACCACCGGCAATTTGTAGTACTAATAAAATAATTGCGATTGCTTTACCTGGGTTACCAAGTAATGATACGCATGTATACACTATTGTGTTAAAGACAATCGCACCACATAATGCAACTAAGATAAATAGTATTGGTGATTCAACTTGTGCTTTCAAAATCACTAAGTCCCCAATGGTTACAATCAGTGTTTGAATGATTCCCATCATGATAAAGAATGCACCTTTACCTAAATAAATTTGACGTTTCGTCAATTCGTCTCTCAGTGATTCATGCTTATTATCTACAGACAGTAAACTTACTAATAGCAAGGCACCTACCCATATAGATAATGAGGTATAGAATGGTGTCATACCTGAACCATAATCTTTAACTGGGAAGACATCCACTTGTTTTTTATGAATTGGATTGGCGATCACATCTGCTTGTTTCTTCAAGTCATTCTTCAACGCATCAATGACTTTATCCACCGCATCGTCTTCGTCTAATTTCTTGAAGATTTTATTCGCTTTGTCTAAATCTTTTTCAATATCAGGCAAACGATTTTCAGAGAAATTCGCTAAGTTAGCTAATGCCTCTTTCGCACGTGGTTGATTTTGATTTAATAAATCAACTGCATTGTCATACTTATTAAACAATGTCGGTAAATTCGCATTTACAGTTGCTGTCGCATTAGCAAGTTGTTGCTCTAACTCAGGTAAATCATTACGAACAAAGTCTGCTGCATTCGCTACATCCGCTTTTACAGTCGGGAAGTAGTTCTGTGCCGTTTGCATCGCATTAATATATGTTTGTTCTAAAGCCGGCAATTCGCTTTGTATATTAGCAATGCGATTTTGCCCATCCGCTACAATATCTTGACCCGCAATGATAACACGATTAATTGTATTTAATTTAGATTGAACGTCTGATAGCGTATTCTGACCTTTATTTAATTCTTGCGTAATTTGATTAGATACGACTAACAAACGATTGTTTAAGTCATTTTTAATAAAGTCACGGTAGTTACCTAACGCTTTATTTAAATCTGGTAATGAACGTAATACATTAACCGCTTCTGCTTTTCCTGAACTGCCATTTTTCAAGGCATCAATAAGTTGATTCGTTGAACGCAATGTATCACTGATGCGATTATTTGCACTTTCTACTTGTTTAATTTGTGATGATAAATCGACATGTTCTCTTTTTTCTAATTCTTTTAATACGTCAATCAGTTGTTGGTTGTTTTTCGAGCTGTTTTCAAGACGTGTTTTTAAATTTCGTAACATCTCATTAAATTCAGTTGGTCGATTAGAACCGATGACGCCATAAGATATATTTTTCAAAGCATTGATGTCTGACTGTGTCGCTTTCGCTTGAGTATCAGAATGACTAGAAAGTGTGAGTAACGCTTCTGCAAGCGCACTATTCATCGACTTCACGTCTTTGTCTGACACAATTTGATTATCGTTGACAGTGTCTTGGCTACTATCCGTACTCAACTTCTGAACATCATAGTGTGGCAATCCCGATGTACTTTGTTGACGCAAGTTGTTATTAGCTTGATTATTTACCTCTTGTGCACGATTGGCCGCTTCTTGGTAATCACCTACACGTTGTTGCGCAGCTGTAAGATATCCTTGTGCATCATTCAGACGTGAATGTGCTAAATCAAGCCCTTCACTAGCAATATCTACACCTCTATTAATTTTAGGGAACTGTGCTGGTATATCATTAGAAGCTACATTTAGTAATTTCTCAATATTTGGCATATATTCATTAAGTGCTAAGATGAGTTTTGCTTTCTCGTTCAATGATGGTATGGCTGCATTCACATCATTCAGTTTTTGTTGTGCATCTAAAACATCACCTTTATAATTACCTAGCGCACGGAATTGATTAGCATATTTATCAAGCTCATCTTGATGATCATTCAAATATTCAATACGATCTGCAATTTTATTAATTTCTGGTAATGAATTATGTGCTGCATAAACTGCATTTTTAATCTTATTAATTGTAGGGACTTCATCTTCCAGTTGAATACCTACTTTATTTGCTTCTTGTAGTAACGCTTTCGTTACTGTCTCATTGAATTGTTTGTTTGCTTCGTCGACAATGACCGTTGAACCTGTGTCTGTCATTTTCGGTGCAACCGCATTAATTTTCTGATTAACTTTATATTCAATATCTGCTTTTTGCGGTTTCTTTCTCAATGTCCCAGTAATTTGATGTGAGAATTCTTTCGGTATGTATATGCCGGCATAGTATTTCCCCATTTTGATTTCATGGTCTGCCTTTTCCCGGCTAACGAATTGCCAATCAAATTTATCATTCTTCTTAAGATTATTCTCAAGCGTATTACCCACGTTAATGTTCTTACCGCGAACTTTGTCGCCTCGGTCCTCGTTCACAACAGCGACTTTGATATGACCTGTATGACTATATGGATCCCACATGGCCCATAAGTTAAACCACGCATAAAAAGATGGTAATATTGCCAGACCAGCTAGTATGATCCAAACTGCTGGCGTCTTAGCCACACGTTTCAAGTCCGTTTTAAATAGTTTTAGTGCGTTTTTCATTTTCACACTCCTAAAAATGAAATATTAAGATTTTATCTCAAAATGATTTTAAGCATTGTTTTTTTCTTTATAGAGTTAGTATAATACTTTTATTGAGTAAAGTAGAAATTAGTTGATAGTAGTCAACTAAAAACCATAATAAGTATTATATCAAATTCTGATATATTCGCATACCACCATAATTTATTTGATAGGAGGAAAAGCGCGTCATGTCGAAGCATAAATTTATCATCTATTTTTTAACTACAACGCTAGTATTACCAACATTTACAACTAGCATTGCCCATGCTGAAGACACACAAGCAGATGCTAAGACACAAGCATCCACTACATCAAAAGAAGCAACTTATGATACTGAAGATGTAGATGATAACTATACGAATGAAACGTCTGAATCAAATGACAAACAATCAGATCGTCCCTCTTCAGAGACACCAACTAAAGAAGCGTCAAAGAAACATAATAATAAAGAACAAAATAAATCTACACATACGTCATCAGAAAAAAGGGATGACGACAACAAAAACGTATCTCGTAGTCATCAAACGCGTGATGAAGACAAACAGGATACTTACCGTACACCCCTTTCTCCTATTTTTGACGAAGCACAATCTAGCGGCTTGTTTTCATCTAACTTTTTAAATCCTGATTTATATCAAAATGGATTTAGTTTAACCAATTTAATTGCATCACTATTCCATTTCGACAGTGATATTTCAGATTATGAGCAACCCGCAAGTTCTAGTGAAGCAACAGATGACGACCATATCACAGATGAACACGATGCCGACACAGCTCATCGTGACCATCAAGATGTGAAGCCAAACGATGAACAAGTTAATCAAACAGACCATTCAACACAACAACAAGATGACACGGCGACGAACCATCAATCAACAGCTAGTCAAAATAAAGATGATGCGAGCGTGAGCAAAGCATTAGATGCTATTGATGATTTCGTTTCTGATACCACAGATGATGACACAGACCATCAAGCAAGTCATGATGTAGCTAACACTGACCGTCAACATGAATCTACTACGGATGATGCAAGTACTCGTACTAATGATGACGCTAATCATGCCTCATCTTCTGATAGTAAGTCTTTAACTGAATCCGCTTTAGATTCTGTACTGGATCAATACAGTGAAGATGCTAAAAAGACGCATCACAATTTCGAATCATCTAAAAAAGATAATGCATCAGACACGTCTAAAGATGAACAAGATAATGATGATACGACGGCATCTAATAATCCACAATTACCAACTAAAGACGAACTTGAACATAAGACAGCACCTGCACAATCATTTGAAGATGACTTTAAACAAAGCAACACACGTTCAACGAGTCTCTTCCAAACCTTACCTCAATTTAATGGTAATGAGGTAACTGACGGAGACATAGCAGTGGTTGAAAATAAAGGTACACGTGACTTTATTAAATCTATTGCTAAAGATGCACATCAAATTGGTCAAGACAAAGATATTTATGCCTCAGTTATGATTGCACAGGCTATTCTTGAGTCGAGTTCAGGTAATAGTGCTTTAGCACAAGCGCCAAATTATAATTTATTCGGAATTAAAGGGAGTTATAAAGGACAATCTGTTAACTTTAATACTTTAGAAGCTGGCAGTGATCAAAGTATGTTTAGTATTAATGCCGGTTTCCGAAAATACCCAAATACGAAGGCATCATTGGAAGATTATGCTGATTTAATTAAACATGGTATTGATGGTAATGCCACAATCTATAAACCTACCTGGAAGAGTGAAGCTATAGATTATCGTGATGCAACACAACATTTGAGTCGTACATATGCTACGGATCCGAACTATGCTACTAAATTGAACAGTTTAATCAAGCACTATCACTTAACAGATTTTGATAAGAAAACAATGCCTGATTTAGATCAATATGCTAAACAAACATCGAGTGGCAAAGATACTTCAGGTCGTGGATTTAAATCATTCGAAGTGACGGATGCGTCTTCACCATATCCTCAAGGTCAATGTACTTGGTATGTATACGAACGTGTGCAACAATTTGGTAAGCAAGTCAGTGGTGACTGGGGCGATGCACATCATTGGGATAATCGCGCAGAACGTGATAACTATGATGTCAGTCAAACACCTTCAACTCATAGTGCCGTTGTCTTTGAAGCAGGACAAGCTGGCGCCCATGACGTATATGGTCATGTTGCTTTCGTTGAAAAAGTAAACAGTGATGGCTCAATCGTCATTTCAGAATCTAACGTTAAAGGTTTAGGCATCGTGTCATATCGCACTATTGATGCAAACACAGCTGAAACCTTACATTACATTGAACCAAAATAACGTTGCAATGGATGGAGTAATATTAAAGTAAAATAGCTCTTAGATAGATATTCACTCGTTTAAGTTGTTTC
>NZ_KV838585.1:0-18122 GCF_001838705.1 Staphylococcus sp. HMSC34C02 | reverse complement strand
CTACACTTCGTCATCTATCTTAGAACTATTTACGCAAGTGTGTGAACACTTATGTTCATTTATGTGATTATCCCACTATTAGTCTTAAAACAACTAAAAGGTAATTTCTATACTATTTCAATAGAAATTACCTTTTTACTTATCTAAATATTTATAAGATCAATGTTTTAAGATTGTTGCTCTAATACTTCTTCGACTTCATTTTTAATAGTTGTAACATGTGGCCCATAGACAATTTGAGCGCCATTACCACGAATTATGACTCCCTTAGCATCTGTAGCCATTAAGGTATCTTTATTTAATAATGAGCCATCTTTTAAAGTTACTCTAAGTCTAGTAGCACAGCAGTCTACTTCTTCAATATTAGTAGCTCCACCTAAACCTTTAATAATGGTATCAGCACGTTCAGTAACTTCAACACTTTCAACTTGTGCTTTATCTTCTCGTCCAGGGGTTTTGAAATTAAATTTAACAATTAAAAATCTAAAAATAATGTAATATAAGCAGAACCAGACGATTCCGATTGGTATAACCCATAAGTAATTCGTTTTTGAATTACCTTGCAGTACACCGAATAGTATATAGTCTATGAATCCTCCACTAAATGTTTGTCCCACAGTAATATTAAATATGCCTGCCATCATAAATGCTAAACCATCTAAAAAAGCATGAATTAAATATAACACGGGTGCAACAAATAAAAATGAAAATTCTAATGGTTCAGTTATACCTGTTAAGAAAGAAGTCAATGCTGCTGATAGCATTAACCCACCAACAACCTTTTTATGTTCTGGTTTAGCAGTGTGATAGATAGCTAATGCTGCACCACATAGTCCAAACATCATTGTTATAAATCGACCAGACATATATCTAGATATACCAGAGAAATAATGTGTGACGCTCGGATCGCCTAATTGAGCTAAAAAGATATTTTGTGTACCTCGTACCATATGTCCATTTACTTCTAATGAACCACCAAGTCCTGTTTGCCAAAATGGCAAGTAAAAAATATGGTGTAAACCGAATGGACCCAGTAAACGTAATATAAATCCAAAGAAGAAGGTTCCAATAGCTCCAGTCTTTTCAACTAATCCACCAGCATTAAAGATCCAACTTTGTACTGTTGGCCAAACAAAGAACATTATTACCCCTAAGAAAATTGAACTAACCGCTGTAATAATTGGAACAAAACGAGATCCACTAAAGAATCCTAAATAAGCAGGTAACTCTATTTTATTGAATTTATTATGTAAATAGGCTGTTAGAATTCCTGTTACGATACCGCCAAATACGCCCGTTTCAATGGTTTGGATACCTAATACCATACTTTGACCTTTTTGAGCTAATTCAGTTGTTTTAGCTAAATCGTCTGTAATTTGTAACATTCCATTCATAGTCGCGTTCATAATTAAAAAACCGATTAGTGCAGCTAAACCTGCTGTGCCCTTATCACTACGTGCTAATCCTATAGCTACACCAATAGCAAATATTACTGGTAAGTTCTGAAAGACAATATTTCCGGCTGAAGACATAAGCGTAAAAATATTTTGCAATAGTGTAATATCTAAAAATGGATATGCTTTAACAGTATTAGGGTTGCTCAACGCTCCTCCAATTCCAAGCAATAGGCCTACTGCGGGTAAAATAGCAATTGGTAGCATAAATGATTTCCCAAATTGTTGTGCTTTCTCAAATAGCTTATTCATTTAAATTATCTCCCTTAAAATATAATAACTTCAATTCGCATGACAACGCTTTCTTAAATAGAAATATAATACTAAAGAAAATTTTAATCAATATTATAATTAAAAATGAAAAATATTTTCATAATTATGTCCATACTTTATACAAATATTTAAATTTACAAACAATATACTCTTTAAACAATGTTATAAGACAGCTAATTAAAACTACCTAAAAAAACTACCAACAAAGTTAAAACTTTGTTGGCAGTATCTATTTTCATAATTCATTTATTAAGAGTAAATTAATACTTGAGTGATTAGCATGCCACCACCGAAGATGAATACGAAGGCAACGACTGGCCATACGAATTTCAACCAATGAGAGTACTTCATGTCTAACATTTGTAATGTTGCCATAATCAATCCTGTTGGTGCTAAGAAGAGCATTGCATATTGACCAAATTGATATGCTGTAACAATTACAAATCTAGGAATTCCTACTGTATCAGCAAGTGGTGCAAAGATTGGCATTGCGAGTACTGCTAATCCAGAAGATGATGGAATAATGAAACCTAGGAAGAAGAAGATAATCAACAATATTACAATGAAGATTGGTCCACTTACACCCTGTACAAGTGATGAACTGAAGTTCAAGATTGTATCTGAGATTAAGCCATCATTCATAATCATATTGATACCACGTGCTAAGCCAATGATAAGTGATACCCCTACCAAGCTTGATGCCCCTTCAACAAATGCATCGACGACGACTTTCTCGCCGAGTCCATCTTTACCTAATGCAACCATTAGCATGATTACAATCGTAAATGCTAGGAACATTGAGGCCATGATTGGGAACCACCAACCTTGTGTCATAACGCCCCACACCATGATTGGGAATGGTAGAATGAATAAAATTAAAATGATTTTTTTGCGTAATGTAAATGGTTTTTCAGCACCATCATCATTAATAACTGACCATTGTTTTTCGAATTTAGCTTTATCTTCATAAGTATATGATGCTTTTGGATCTTTTTTGATTTTTTTAGCGTACCAGTATAAATAACCTACTGTGAATATTGTAGCTACGATTAAGCCCGCGATTCTCCAGTATAAACCGTCAACGAATGTTGTACCCGCTGCATTTGATGCGATAACAACTGAGAATGGGTTAACAGTTGAGAATGTACTACCCACAGAGCTCGCAAGGAAGATTGCCCCAACACATATAATTGAGTCATATCCCATTGCAATAAAGATTGGAACAAGTATTGGATAAAACGCTACCGCTTCTTCTTCAATACCACAAAGCGTACCGCCTAATACCATTAATACAGATACCATGAATACAAGTAAGAATTCATGACCTTTTGTTTTTTTAGTCAGTGCTAAGAGTCCTGATTCGAATGAACCACTCTTTTGTACAACACCAATCAGTCCACCTAATACGAGAATAAATACCATTACGTCTACGGCTTCAATCGTACCGTTGACCATACTTGATGTAATTTGGTCTGGTCCAGCAGGATTTTGATCTAATCGTTCATATGTTCCAGGAATTGAGATAGGTTTATTGATGGCACCTGATTTAAATTGGTCTACATCAATTTTTACACCTAATTTATCTAATTGCTCTTGTGTTCCAGGGACTGTTTTTGATTTATTATGCGCATCAACAATTTTGAATTCTTGCGCACCGCCATCATATGATAACTTAGAATAAGCACCAGCTGGTATGATCCACGTTGCCATAACCGCAATTACAGTTAAAATAAATAAAATTGTAAATGCGCCGGGCATCTTAAGCGAGAATCGTTTTTTCCGTCCTTTGCTTGTGCTGTTAGTTACGTCATTAGTATGTGTCATGCGTTTCAACCCCTTCAAGTATTTTTATCTATGAGAATGCTTACACATTTAAAACTTATACTTTGTTGAAATATGTCAAATAAGTGACTTTGTGAAAAAATTATCAATTTCTTTTTCCACTATTAGTGTATGTCTAATGCAATTTACAATCAATATGAATATATATAAAAGCGTAAATATTTTAGATAAATTCATAATTATTTCACACAACTTTACCAATAATTTCTCGAAATTCGCTTGCTATTTTTGGCAAAATGTGCAAGCGCTTTCTTTTTCGATTCACCTTTTCATAATTGAAATACACAAGTCAGAGTCAACATTCCTCATAGATCTATTAAATTCGTTTATAATCATAAAAAACTGAGAAAAGCTTGCTATAAGCACTTTCTCAGTTTAGTTTGTGCTACATTACGTGTGCAATGTAACTTACAATATAAGTTTGTATTTAATGTTTTGTGTGTTGTCGTTTGCGGCGACCTAACCAAATCAATGTGCCACCCGCTATCACTAATAGCATGGTTATCGGTAACCATGATTTCTTAACTATTTCCCCAGTATTAGGTAAAGATAAATTACCATCATCATCAAATAAGCCACTTAACAAGCCATCATCGTTTCCTAAATGTCCTAAAGATAACCCTTGTACTGGATTAGGAATGTCTTCAATATTATCTAAAAGACGACCGCCTGAATTAAGGCCATTTAATAGACTGCCACCAGTTAATCCATCTAATACATGAGACCCTTGGTTAAGAAGGTTTGAGTTAGATGTAGGGTGATTTGAAGTACCATTAATACGGTCAAGTAATGATGGTCTTTGTGTAATCGGTGCTAAGATATAGTTTAAGTTCTTTTTGGCATTGTCGAGTTGATTTTGTAGTTGAAGTAAATCGCTCGCAGTACTATTTAATGCATTCTTCACTAAATCTAACGTGTTTGCTTTACCTGTTTGCGCTCTAGCAATGATATCTGCCAATGCTTTTGCTTGTGACTGATTTAACTTTGTCGCTAACAACGTTTCAATCGTTTGTTTACGGTCCGATGATTTTTCGAGAACATCTTTCAGAATATCATCTGCAGTCACTGTTCGTTGTGCATTGATTTCTTGTTTCACTTTATTGACTAATTCTGAATTAGACAGTTGTGCTTTAGCAAGTCGCTTCGCAATTTGTGATGCCTCACTATTGCCTAAACGCGTTGAAAGTAATGTTTTAATTAACGCTTCTTTATCTGGTGCTTGGTCAAACATGGATGCTAAGATGTCATCGCTTGTCGTCGTTTTCAAACGATCTAGCTGTTTCATCACTTGATCAGTAATTTGCTTATCTGATTGACCTTTAGTATTAATCTCTTTGGTTATATGTTGTGCCTCATTTTTACTAAAGACACTTCCGATGATTTGGTCAACTGTTGCTCGTTTATCTTTCGATTGTTCTAGGCGATCTAGAATTGTATCTCTATTTGCTTTAACATCTTGTCGAACGTTTGTTATATCATTTTCAACATTTTGTTTCTGTTTAGTTGTCAAATTTTGGTTTTGTTTTACTTGTTGTTCGAGTTGTCTTAATTGCTCAAGTTTACGATTACTATATCGCTCAGTTGTATTGTCTTGTGCACCTTCTACTTTTGAAATAGCTTGGTCAATTTTTTGAGTAGCTGATAACTTATCATTCAATGCGTTAAGAGCATCATTTTCTGAATGATTCGTGTTTGCGTGATGATTTGTGACATCCTCTTTATCCATATGTTTAACATCATTTATAACACGTCCATCCGAATGAGATTGTGCCGTATTCTCTGAAGAAGATGCTGCTGATTGGGTATCTCGCGTCGTAGATTCTATATCTTTTTCAGTATCTTCCACTGATGTATGCTGATTGTCTTTAACTGATTCGACATCATTTTTCACATCGTCTAATTTATCTAAGACGGATGTATCATCACTTTCTTTTTCTAAATGGTTTGAATCTCCAGACGTTGATGATTGATTACTACTTAACTGTTCATGATCATTAATTGTTTCTTCTGACTCCAAATCATCATTTTGTTGACGAGTATCAACCTTTTCAGATAAAGCATTTAAATCTGTGATGATTTTA
Organism: Staphylococcus sp. HMSC34C02; assembly: GCF_001838705.1. Lineage (NCBI taxonomy): Bacteria > Bacillati > Bacillota > Bacilli > Caryophanales > Staphylococcaceae > Staphylococcus > Staphylococcus sp. HMSC34C02. The sequence goes on along the minus strand of NZ_KV838585.1, from coordinate 12,472 downwards.
TCTAATTCATCTAATTGATTTTCTTCATTTACCAACGAATGTTTAGACGTTGAAGGTGTTTCGTTGTTATCCGCTTCTTCAGTACTTGCTTCATCAGATATATGATTTTCTGCTTGTGCATCCCTTACAATTTGATCTATTTCAAATTGGTTACGTGCATCTTCAATATCTTGTTTATAGCTTTTAATTTCGTTCGTTTTTAAGTGTTTTAAACGATCAATTTTCTTCTTCGCTTTATCTATCGCTAAATCAAGTTGGCCTTGAACCGTTTTCACTTCACTTGAAGCGTTGTTAGCATGGTCATTTGATTGCGCAAAGCTATCCTTTGTAAATCCATATCCTACGAATGTTCCACTCATTAACAATACTGAACATGACACTTTTAAGTACGAACTGAATTTAGAATGTTGTTTATGCTTATCCACGCATGTCACCCTTTTTTATTAATATTCCACTACATTATATAACATTTATTTTAAAACTTATACTTCTGTTTATTGAAATCTAATACAAGCTTTTCTTTTTTGACTAATCACAAATGTTTATAATTTAATACGTTTCGTGTTAATGCTACTCATATCTGTGACCTTAACAGAATATTGATACGCATTCGTTAAATCTATAAGCGATAAGAATTTATTATGACCTGCACCTGTATCAATATCTAATATATTTTTCTTTTGATATAACTCATCATTTTTAAGACCATAGCGATAATTAGGGATATGACCATGGATCAAGTATTTATTTTTAGGGATGTTTCTATTTAAATTGTGATTATAATGCCCCGTTGTGTATTCTTTGATTTGTTTATTTAAAGGCTTTGACGTATCAATGCCAGCATGCGCAAATATGTAATCATCGATAACCTCAATCGTAGACAATTCTCTTAAAAACTTATGCCATCGTTTAATTTTTTTATCTTTACTTTCCAACCAACGCATCTCATGGTTTCCAGCTAACGCGCGTGCACCTCGACGTTTTAACCGTTTCACTAACTTTAAAGTACCAAATGAGTCAGGACCATTATTAACATAATCTCCCATTAAAACCAGTTGATCTTTTCTAGCATTAAAATTTACTGCTTTTAAAAGAGAGACAAGCGCTTTCCGATGTCCATGAATATCAGAAACCACCAGTATCCTTTCTTTCATATGCTTTCTCTCCTAACCTACTACTAAATGCATACTAATATAAAACCACTGTTTAACTAACTTTAAACAAATTATTAACGTGTCCTCAAAATTCTTTATTTATTATAGGAAATAGTATAAACAAAATATATATTTTGGGGAATCAATTTATGAATACAAAGCAATTACACATTTTTAAACATTTCGTTGAAGCACAAAATGAAAACGCCGTCGCTGAAAAGCTCGGCATCACACAACCAACAGTAACATTTCATTTAAAAAACTTAAGTAAAGAATGCGGTTTACCACTCTATTTCAAGAAAGGTAAACATTTCAACCTGACTGAAGCCGGAGAATTACTTTATCGAAATGCGACTAAAATGATTAATTTAATTGAAGAAACAACAGATATGATGGATGATTTTAAGCAATCTAAACGAGGTACATTGAGAGTGGGAGCTAGTCATGCACCGATTTATAGTATTTTGCCCTCAACCTTTAAAAACTATATGCATGAACATCCAAATATAGACATTAACTTAATGGTAGATACCGCACCAGTCATTATTGATCAAGTCAAAAACCGTAAAATTGATATTGCTGTCATAGCCGAAAAAGGGTTTAACGAAAGTGAACTACAAGTTAAACGTCTTCACGACAACCCATTAGTACTTGCTATGGATAAACGTCACCCGCTAGCTCAACATAATCAATGTACGATTGAGGATATTAATAACTATCGTTTCATTATACATAACGGTGGTTCAACTCGAGACAGTATTAATGAATGGCGAAAAAAGAACTTTATCAACTTAGATGTCCATATGGAAACAAATAGTATTAGCAGTATTCTAGCAACGATTAAAGATTCCAATTACTTAAGTTTAGTAAGTGAAAATGCCATTCGTCATCATCCTAATATTATTAGTAAACAATTGCCTAACGCCCCAACGACAAGTTATATATCACTCGTTTATCGTAATGATAGACATCTGACTACAATCATTCAAGACTTTATTACGTTAATATATAACACTAAATAACTTTCATATACCTTAGCAATCACGTTGATTAGACTTTTGTTAACGTGATTGCTTTTTTATATACGTACTATTCCGATGACGATGTTCCTTGATGACTCATTCATTCAATTTAAATACTTATAGTTTGAAAAATCAGTTTATTATTATATTTATAAAATATTAAGATAGTATAAAGTTTGTTAATAAATATTCTAAAAAATAATAACAATTTTACATCATATTAATAAATTGCTATAAAAATATGTGTTCACATAATATAATAGATTTGAATGAAAGATATTCATATTAATCAATTTGCTATTTTGTATATTATTGATTAGGAGGCAATGTTAATGCTCGTTCTTTCCATCATCTTATTACTCCTAGGTCTTATTCTAATCGGTATTAGTCGATTTGTTGCATACCAGCGTGACATTGATCTTAGAGAAAAAATTTATATTCCAGGCGTTATTTTCGTATTAATTGGCGCATTACTTCTCCTGTTTGATTTAATAAAATAACCACAACTTAATACATACACCCTATCATCATCAGGTACACCAGCTTCAAACGGTTACCTGTTTTTTTATTATCCCCATGAAATCATGCTATTTTCACCAACATTTCTTCCAAAGTGTTGCATTTTCCAACGTCATAAAACTTTTAATGGTACCGAACAAGGATATAACTTGTTACATTATCAAATGTAACATTTTAAGTAAGCTTAATTTACGATGGCGATGTAACATCCTTGCTCACAATTCATCAACACACTATCTACATGTTAAGCAAATAAAATCATAATGAAATAGGGGGAAATGTCTTGGCAAAGCTATTATATAAATTAGGAAAATTTATAGCTAAAAACAAATGGCTAAGTGTCATAGGATGGCTTGTCATTCTAGGTGTCATTATTACGCCTTTAATGATCAACTCACCTAAGTTTGATAGTGACATTACTATGAACGGCCTTAAGTCATTAGACACAAACGACAAAATCAGTAAAGAATTTCATCAGGATAGTGAAAAAGCCTCGATGAAAATTGTCTTTCATTCTAATAAGAATGATGGATTGAATAATAAAGATACGAAGAAAGATATTGAAGATGCACTAGATAACATCAGACAAAATGATGATTACATCCAAAACATCTCAAATCCATACGACACTGGACAAGTTAACGATGAAGGTGACACTGCGATTGCTAACGTAAGTTACGTCGTTCCACAAACTGGATTAAAAGATTCATCTAAACATATCATCGATAAAGAATTAAAAGATGTAACAGATAACCATAATGTTCAAATCGAGAAAACACAAGGTGGCGCTATGAATGCCGAACCTGGTGGTACATCTGAAATTGTTGGTATCGTCGTAGCATTTGTAATTTTACTTATTACATTTGGTTCACTGATTGCAGCGGGTATGCCAATTATTAGTGCAATCATCGGCTTAGGTTCAAGTGTTGGTATCATTGCGTTATTAACCTATATCTTTGATATTCCAAACTTCACACTTACACTAGCCGTAATGATTGGTTTAGCTGTTGGTATTGACTACTCACTCTTTATTCTATTCAGATTTAAAGAACTTAAGAAAAAAGGTGTCGATACTGTAGAAGCTATTGCAACTGCAGTTGGCACAGCAGGTAGTGCAGTCATATTTGCTGGTCTTACCGTTATGATTGCTGTTTGTGGATTATCACTTGTAGGCATTGATTTCTTAGCGGTAATGGGATTCGCTTCAGCAATTAGTGTATTATTCGCAGTATTAGCAGCATTAACATTATTACCTGCACTGATTAGTATCTTCCATAAGAGCATTAAAATTAAAGATAAACCATCTAAAAGTAAAGATCCTAAAGATCACCCTTGGGCAAAATTTATTGTAGGCAAACCAGTTATTGCAGTGATTGTGAGTTTAATTATTTTAATTTTAGCTGCGATTCCAGTCAGTGGCATGCGTTTAGGTATTCCTGATGACAGCTTAAAACCAACGGATTCATCAGAGTATAAAGCTTATAAATTGATCTCAGATAACTTTGGTGAAGGTTATAACGGACAAATCGTTATGTTAGTTAATACAAAAGATGGTGGCAGTAAAAACACTATCGAACGTGACTTAAATAATATGCGTAGCGATTTAGAAGATATCGACAATGTAGATACCGTGTCAAAAGCGCAATTGACTGACAATAACAATTACGCACTATTCACAATTATTCCTGAAAAAGGACCTAACGCTCAGTCTACAGAAAATCTTGTATACGACTTACGTGATTATCACAGTCAAGCTCAAGAAAAATATGACTATAGTACAGAAATTTCAGGACAAAGCGTCATTAATATCGATATGTCCGAAAAATTAAATAACGCTATTCCAGTATTCGCTGGCGTTATTGTTGTATTAGCATTCTTCTTATTAATGATTGTATTCCGTTCAATCTTAGTTCCGTTAAAAGCAGTACTAGGATTCATCCTATCATTAATGGCTACATTAGGTTTCACAACATTAGTTATTCAAAATGGCTTTATGGGTGGCTTATTCGGAATTGAAAATACAGGACCATTACTTGCATTCCTTCCAGTGATCACAATTGGCTTGTTATTCGGACTTGCCATCGACTACGAGTTATTCTTAATGACACGTGTCCATGAAGAATACAGCAAGACGGGTGACAATGACCATTCAATTCGCGTCGGTATTAAAGAAAGTGGACCTGTTATCGTAGCAGCAGCACTCATCATGTTCAGTGTGTTCATTGCATTCGTCTTCCAAGATGATAGTGCAATCAAATCAATGGGTATCGCACTTGGATTTGGTGTCTTATTCGACGCATTTGTCGTACGTATGACATTGATTCCTGCGTTAACAAAACTGTTTGGCAAAGCTTCATGGTACCTACCTAAATGGTTAGGTTCAGTATTGCCAAATATTGATGTAGAAGGTAAAGCTTTAGAAGAAGATCAACATCAAGATGCATCTTCTGAAAAAAGTCATGACAATGATAGACATGGTGAATACGCTAGCCCAGACAAACAAGATCATCGTTATCAAAATGGTAGCCGCCACGATAATCACAACTATAATGATGAAGATTATAATCGTTCTGTACATTTAGGTCATCATCACGACAACCGCACGCACCAACATCATTACTATGATAACCAATATGATGATATTGATTATGCGTCACTTTACACGCAAAATGGCGATTATAGTCAGCATGATAAATACAATGATCGTGCGCGTCGCGATCGAGACAAATACGATAGACATGATGAAAATCGTTACAACAATGATGAACCATACAACGATCGTCATCATGAGCACAATTCAAATTTCGATAAAACAACTCATCTTTATAAAGAATTAACTGATAGCAATATCGATCAAGATGTATTATTTAAAGCGCTTATGTTATACGCTCGTGAAAATAATAAAGGTGTTTACGATAGATATAACCGACCATCTGAGCATCGTCACGATGACGAATATAGAGACTAATGATTACAAAGGAGGAAACACGTTATGTTAAAACGACGTAGTTCGAAAGTGATAGGACTACTAGCCACACTTGCCTTAGCCATAGTGCTAAGTGCTTGTGGTAATAGTGGTAGCGGTAGTGGTTCATCTGACGATAGTCAAACATCGCTTGGTAATAAAGAAATCGAAATACCCTATATCGCGAGTGATAATTCCACACCACGTTCACTAGTGATAGCAGAAGTATTGAAAAAAGCAGGTTATGATGTAACGACTACACCTGTAACAGCAAGCGGTCCATTATATGCTGCTGTCTCAGAGAACGCTGATTCATTCCATGCATCAGGTATCTTCCCTACTACTGATAAAAGTTATTACGATAAATTCAAAAGTAAGTTAACTATTTATGATGACAAACACTTAATTGATAACGCAACAGTAGGCTTAGCAGTGCCTAAATATGTACAAGACATTGATTCAATTAGTGACTTAAAAGATAGTGATTTCGGTAAATCTGTAGATTGGACAATTCAAGGCACAGATGCACGTAATGGTGTGATGAAAGAAACGAAAGATGAACTTGATAGTGACAATCTTGATAAATATAGCTTGAAAGAAAGCTCTGACCAAGAACAATTCAAAAAAATTCAATCCGCTTATAAACAACAAAAACCAATTGTCTTCACAGCAATGGAACCAAGTTGGTTCTCTAAAGAGTTAGACGTTAAAATGTTGAAAGATCCCGACAACATTTACGGTAATAACAATCAACATATTGATTTAGTATTCAACAAAGACTTTGAAGAAGCACATCCTGCTGCATATACAATTGCAACACGTATCGCAGATGACTGGAGTAAATCTGATGAAGAAAAATTAGCTAAACAAATCTTTGTTAATAATAAAAATCCAGAACAAGTTGCTAAAGACTACGTGGACGACAATGATAATAAAGTGGATGAATGGTTAGACGGTATTGAAACGAACTAATCAGAGCGTTGAGAAGCATTAAATCAAAGGGGTACACTTGTTTAATCAACCATATAAATATATTAAAGCTACATTCTATAGTCGTAGTAGCTGACTGAATTGAGAGGTACTTAAATCAAGTATTACTCAGTTCTAATCATCCTTGTGGGGAAGTGATATTGAACTCAGTATCACTTCCCCTTTTTATATTTAATCTCTTATAATAATAAGCGTATGACGCGCGTTATTTACTCTTTTTTTATACCTATTTTAAACGTGCTATCAGTTGCAATGTTTGGAAAAATCAAGATTATTGTGATAAATTACTCTTATTACGTCAGGCTATCTGACAAGATTAAAGATATAGGAGCATCAGATAATGCCGTCAGCAAATCAAAAACGTATGATTAAACATATTCATGAAACTGTGTTTGTACTGTTACATGATTATCACTTTGATGAAATCACTGTTCAAAAAATTTGCGATATTGCAGAGATTAACCGTAGTACGTTCTACAGATACTTTCAAGATAAATACGATTTACTCTACACCCTACCTGATTTCATTACTCAACAAATTATAGCTAAAGGTGACACGTCAGCCGATATTACAACACCAGAGTCGTTTGAAGATTTTATATACTTTATTGGCAATAATAAAAAGATTTTCAAGCATTTATTAGTATCATCACGTCAAGCTGATGTATTTAGAAGCTTAATCAATGTGAGTCGTGATATGATGTTAAACCCCTCAAATCACAAAGATGATCTACTCACTCAAAAGATTAGAGAAAGTAAACATCCTGAAATTGTGGCGGATTTTTATAGTAGTGGCGTAATAGAAGTGCTACGCCGTTGGGTCGAAAATGACTACAATTACAATGTTGAAGAAGTGTTTGAAACATTAAACAACGTGCTTGAAACATCTCTAAATTGCCATAATAAATAAAAGCAATCTCACACAAATCAGGCGTGAGATTGCTTTTTAATTGATTACTTCCGTTTTCTATCTCCTGTTGTTTTATAAACCATAAAGATACTATTAGCAACGATTAATAGTGCTAGTATGACCATTGGCCAAACACCTATATTAACCACATTGAATACAATAAGTATTATCATCAAAATAAGATTTATTGCATTTGAAATCAACAATGATCTATCCACTAAAATCACCTCTTACTATGTTATCCCCTGTTCTATTCAATTTAATTACAATTTTACGTCTACGTTTGAAAGTTTTGTTTTTTCACAAATTGATTACCTGCTAATTATGCTGTGCCGATAAGACGAGTAAGCAACATCGAACTTATTTAGTTTGAAATTGAAATAAAGTGAGCGGTTACTCAATGTTACCTTACTTCATTCTTCCTACGTGGCAGGCATAAAGCAATTATGATAGCTATAATGCCAATGACGGCAATGATATTAAACTGGATTGTAAAGCTTGAAATCGCATTTAACACAATACTTAAAATTGGTGCAATCGCTGTACCTAAAAATAAAATAAATGTATTAACTGATAAAAAGAAGCCTTGGTTACCATTCACGGTTAACCCTACTTTAGAAATCGTTGATGGGATTGCGAAGGCAATGCCACTTACAAATAGCACACTCCAAAAAATGAGTAATACGATATTCGTTGTCATAGACATCAAGATAAGCGAACCTGTGCTCACAATGAGTGCACCTAAGATAAGATTTTTAACGCCAATGCGGTCGCTAATACGCCCCGCTACAAGTGACAGTAGCATACCTATAATACCGAACAATTTAGCGTTAATCGCAGTCGTTTCATTTCCACCAATCGTATCGGACGTGACGTAATTGTTAAACACTGTATACATACTAATAAACATCGTTAATAAAGTTAGCGACACACCATAACATAGTAGCACTGCTTTATTTGTCTTAAAGTCACTAAAATTATTAAAGAATTTAAGTAATTGAATGTTTGGATTTTTCACTGGGCTTTCAGGAATTTGTTTAAGAATAACGAAAGCTAGGATAATATAAAGCACCGTTAACGTAAAATAAACCATGTGCCAATTAGAAAAGCCAACGATAATTTCACTTAAGTTTTGACCAATAATCCCGGATAGCATAAAACTTGTACTAATAAAGCTGATTGCGGTCATACGTTTGACTGGCGCGTAGGTTTCTGTGACATATGTGATAGATATGGGTGAAAAGGTAGCGGCAAATATGCCTTGTATGGCTCTTAAAATAACAAGTATCGTGAAAGAATGTACAAATCCTATAACTAAGCAAATAAGCACTAACCCACTAATACCAAATAATATAGTGCGAATACGTCCATATTTTTCTGAAATAGTACCATAAAACAAACAACTCACTGAGTATGTAATGGAAAATGCAACACCGTTTAACGTTGCAATTGATTGTGGAATTTTAAAGTCTTTCGCAAATTCTGCCGTTAACGGGATAGCAGTATACAAACTGCTCATAACGATAATTCCAGCAATAAAAAATATGGTTGTTATTTTGTTATAATTCATTGGTTTTTGGATAGACATTTTGCTTCTCCCTTCTTCAATGTTTTCTACAACATTTCTATTATGACACTTTCGACTACTTTTCAAAAGACCACTTAAAATTGACGAAATACTTTTAAAGTTCATGCATTTTATAAATTTATACATCACCCTTTTCAAAAACAAAAAATCTCTAATTCGAAACATTTCTATTGACTATTCATGAAATAAGGGCTACAATTCTAGTATAAATTTTATACCAACGGAGGTGACGTGTTGAAAATAGAATTAGGTTTGACTTCATTTGCAGACAATGGTGATATGGTGATGCCTGATGGTACACAACCCGCCGTGTCAAATGCGCAAAGAATTCGCGATATTGTTGAAGAAATTGAATTAGCAGATCAATTAGGTTTAGATATATATGGATTAGGAGAACATCATCGTCCTGATTATGCTGTATCAGATCCAGTCACTGTGCTTGCTGCTGCAGCATCGCGTACGAAGCATATTAAATTATCTTCAGCAGTAACTGTGTTATCATCAGATGACCCAGTACGTGTGTATCAACGCTATGCGACATTAGATGCTGTATCTAATGGGCGTGCTGAAATTATGATTGGTCGAGGGTCATTCATCGAATCTTTTCCATTATTCGGTTATAATTTAAATGACTACGAAGATTTATTTAATGAGAAATTGCAACTGTTATTACAGATTAACGAACATGAAGTCGTAAGTTGGGAAGGTAAGTTACGTCCAAGTTTCGACCCAACAGGTATATATCCTCGTGTCGAGCATGGTAAATTACCTATTTCCATTGCAACTGGTGGCACACCTGAATCCTCATTAAGAGCAGGTGCCTTTGGATTGCCGATTACGTATGCGATTATTGGTGGTAATCCTAGACGATTTACACGTAATATTGAGATTTATAAATCCGTTGCAGAATCATACGGTCATAATCCAGATGAATTATCTGTATCGGTGCACTCATGGGGCTACATCGCCGAAACTGATGAAGAAGCTAAGAAAGAATTCTTCCCTTCTTTGAAAGCACATCATGACATTTTAGGTCGTGAACGTGGTTGGCCTAGCTTTGATGAAAATATGTTGGAACGAGAAATAGGAAGTCACGGCGCAATCTACCTGGGTAGTCCTGAAACGGTTGCCCAAAAGATTATTGATACTGTGGAAACCTTAGGTCTTAACCGTTTCATGATTCATACACCTGTAGGCTCAATGCCTCATGCGTATGTAATGAAATCAATCCGTCTATTTGGCGAACGCGTTAAACCTATTGTTGATAAATACTTTGAAAACAAATAAAAAGGAGATTTTTAAATTATGATTTTACGTTATGCTGCAAACTTAAAACTTGCTAAAGAATTATACACTGCTTCAAAACCTAAATTAAAAGGTGACCAAGAAATGAAAGATACATTCCAAAATGTATTTGGTTTACCAGAAAGTTCAGTTAAATTAGCTGGTACTGTAGAAGCTGCTGCTGCTGCTTTTTATGCTGCAAGTTTCTTAAACAAAAACTTATCACGTTTAGGTTCAATCGCTACTTTCGGTGTATTAGGCGTTGCTGCTTACAAACACTTTGAAGCTGGCCATGGTAAAGAAGGCGCTCAACACGCTTTAGACTTATTAGGCTTAGCTGCTTTAAGTTTCGCTGATACTTTCGATTGCGATAACAAATAATATCATTTAACTATATAATGCGAGAGCAAGGCGTGCGATGATAATCATCACACGCCTTGCTCTTTTATTGATCACTTTTCAAAAATTCTGGGAAAGTTTGTGGTTTATCATGAACAAGTTGTTCAAAGTCATCTGAATGTTGGTCAAGTAAACCTCTTGCGCCCGCATCGTACATTGACGCTAGCAATGCGCCAAATCCTTTCGGTTCATCGTACATTTCTGCAACTGTGTCAAAAGAAACAGGATCGTACGCAATCTTAGTCCCTGATGCTTCAGAAAGTATTGCTGCTAACTCTGTCATAGAATAACTATAACCTGATAGTAAATATCTCTGTCCAAACTTATCCGGTTGTTGTAATAACGCGACAATTCCTCTGGCAATATCGTCCCTTGAAATATAATTAATACGCCCTTCTCCTACTGGATAAATTAATTTATGCATTTTTGCAAGTTCTGGTAAATAAGGTTTCAACGGATCCATATACATCGCCATTCTGACATACGTATAATGTAAGCCACTAGAGGCTAGCAAACGCTCCGCATAGCCAAAGTATGGACTCATATGAAATGGATTATTATGTTGATCTGCATAATAACCAATAAACATGATGTGTGAAACGTTGGCTTCTTGAGCTGCACTAACTAAATTCTCGACTTCTGGAAGTCGTTTAAATGATGGATGAATGATACTTGGAATAAACACAACTGTATCAATACCTTTAAATGCCTCAACCATACTTTCTTTATTAAAATAATCTAACTCTCGAACATTAACTTTATCTTTCCAATGCGCTGGCATTTTATCTGGATTTCGTATACCAATATTGAAATCAGATAACTGTTCTTTAATGGCATGTTCCGTTATAAGTGAACCAAGATGGCCTGTTGCCCCAGTGAGTAAAATAGTCATATTTACCGCTTCTTTCTCTTTATATTTAAATAATCCTTATTTTATTATATTTCCTATAGTTATGATATTGCCTAAATAAGCTTTGTTATGCATAACCTTTTCCGAAAAATATTGAAGGACGCTATAGAATTTAATATTTTGAGCAAACTTGATCGTAGTTAAAGATATTTTTGCAACATCTCACGACTAATATGACAATATGAGATATCCTCTGGATGTTTATCGAGTCGGTCTTGATGTTCATCCGCACTTGGAACATAGTTATTTAAAGGTAATACTTCCACAGCAATACGCGACTTATCAGGTCGACTAGAAATGAAGTTTCGTGCTTCTTCAAGATGTTCCGCCTTCTCACTATATATCCCTGTACGATATTTTGGTCCTTCATCTACACCTTGTTTATTAATACTATACGGATCTATAATTTCGAAAAGGTAATTCATTAAATCAGTAATGGTTAATACCATAGGGTCAAACGTCGTTTTAACACATTCTGCATAACCGTCATATGTGTCACTCCGTTGCGGGGAGGTCCCATTTGCACGTCCCGCTTCGGTTGTTAAGACACCCGGCAATGTTTTAATAAATGCTTGAACACCCCACAAACATCCACCTGCAATATAAACTGTTTCCATCTCTAGCACCTCGTTTCTAATCTTAATTATAAAAAAATAGAAGGAACTTTGTTATCGTTTCCTTCTATTCCATCAAATTATTGGCTCTACGTCAAATCGGACTGATGAGTCCAA
>NZ_KV838584.1:0-43445 GCF_001838705.1 Staphylococcus sp. HMSC34C02 | reverse complement strand
AGAATGAGTAAATGTTCATCTAAGCATTTCTTTAAAAGGACTACAGGCTGAAGCTGTCCCCTAAGGTAGCGAGCCAACAATATCAAGTATTGTAACGAAAGAAACCAGTAAATGCGTTTTAACAAACGCATTTACTGGCATTTTTGCTAGGAATGATGTCCCAACCTCTTCCTGATTACGATAACTATGATGATCCTTTGTCTTGATTAAAATTCGCTGGTAATGTCTTAACAAATGTAAATAACACAATCGTTTGAATGATTACCATAATGACTAACCCAATTCGAATATATAAGTTTGAAATCATAAAAATAGAAAAACCAACTACTATATATAAACTTATAAGTATTCTTATTTTTTCTTTCATCGTATAACCTTTATACTTTTTAAGATTCTCAACGTAATCTTTATAAATTTGAGTGCTTTCAAGCCATACTTTGAACTTTTTGGAACTATTCGTAAAACATATGACTGCTAAAATTAAAAACGGTGTTGTCGGTAATAATGGTAACACTGCACCTATAAAAGCTATTACAGTAAATAATATACCTAATGCTATTAATACATATCTCATTTACTTGTATCATCACTCCATATCCCATTTTTGAAACTAGATATTTTCCACTTACATTCCCTCTAGTTATTATAAAAACATCACAAGTATTAAAGTTACCAAATCGTCAATCAATCTTATGTCTATGATTCGAAGTCCTTTAATAATTGTGATGCAAACTTTATCTTACAATTTTCTTTTCAAAACGATTTAAATCATTATCATGACCTATCATAATCAATATATCTCCAAATTCGATGTTCATCGAAGGGTCTGGGGATACAACAATTTCTTTACCACGTTTAATCGCAATAATATTGATTCCAAATTGCGCACGAATATCTAAATCGATAATTGATTGTCCTGTCATTTTTTCACTTGCTTTTAATTCAACTAGTGAGTGTTCATCTGCTAATTCAAGGTAGTCTAAAACACTAGCGCTTGCTACATTATGCGCAATTCGACGTCCCATATCTCTCTCAGGATGGACAACTGTATCTGCACCAATTTTATTTAATATTTTAGCATGATAATCATTTTGAGCTTTTGCTGTAACTTTTTTAACACCTAATTCTTTAAGAATAAGCGTAGTTAATGTACTAGATTGTATATTTTCACCAATTGCTACGATAACATGATCAAAGTTACGAATACCTAAACTTTTCATCACAGCTTCATCTGTCGTATCAGCTACGACTGCGTGCGTTGCAATGTCACTATATTCATTAACACGTGCCTCGTCTCTATCAATTGCCATAACATCCATATCTAACGCATTTAACTCTCTTACTATACTTCCACCAAAGCGACCTAACCCAATAACAACATATTCTTTCTCCATTGAACGGCTACCCCTATCTCTTAAAAATAAGGCAAAGGCTGAGATAAATGACATCATGTATATTATACTTCATAAAGTTAATATACATTGATGTTCATTATCTCAGCCCCCTTCTATTATTATAATTATTTTTTACCTTCTACATATTCTTTATCGAATACAAATAATCTCAATAATAATATTAACGATGGAACTAATAAAAGTAAACCTAAAATAAATACAATCACAAGTGCTAATCCCATTGAATCATTAACACCTGAATCACTTACCTTAATAAATGGATATAATAAATAAGGTAATTTACTTATGCCATATCCATAAAATGCAAATGCCATTTGGAGTATCACCATTATAAATGCTAGACCATGATATTTCTTAATGAAGTTCAAAATACCCGCTACAATGAAACAAATGAAGCTTAATGCAAACATCCACCAGTAATGTTGTACTGCATTATTGAAATGATCTGCATTTTGAATTCTCAACGATAAGAAAACAAATAGTGAAATAATAATCATAGGAGGTCCCCAGAAAATAAACCATTGTCTCATATATTTATATGCCACTTCATCTTTAGCTTTCGATGCATAGTATGTTAAAAATCCTGAAGATATATACAATACACTAATGATTGCTAAAAAGACGACTGACCAAGCAAATGGACTAAGTAGTAATTGGAACCAATCTAAATCAAAATGTGAACCACGTTCATTGATGTAGCCACCTTCAGATATTGTTAATACCGTTGCTAATGATGCTGGAATTAACAAACCTGTTAAACCATACATAACTATCCATGGCAATTTAGTGTCTTGACCATAATGTTCAAATGCGTAGAAACTTCCTCGAATAGAAATCAGAATAAGCGCAATAGAACCAGGTACTAGCAACACAGTACCAAAATATAATGCTGAATCAGGGAAAAATCCTACAAATCCAACAAAGAAGAACACGAAGAATACATTTGTAACTTCCCATACTGGATTTAAGTATCGTTCAACTAAGTGGTTAATCTTTTTCTCTTCTCCAGTTAATTTAGTCTGTAAAGTAAAGAAACCCGCACCAAAGTCAATTGAAGCAACAATGATATATAAAAATAAGAACGTCCAAAGTACGGTAATACCTATTGTAGTGTAATCCATTAAGCATGACCTCCTTTTTCGATGACTTTATCTACATCATCTTGGGCAGGTTTATCTTTGAACATACGAATGAGTACATATGCTGATGTAAAGAGTAATACTAAGTAGAGTAATCCAAATAGTATAGTAACTAATGTTATTCCCCCTGCTTGCGTAGCAGCTTCACTCACACGCATATATCCTCTAACTATCCATGGTTGACGCCCAATCTCAGTTAAAAACCATCCAAATTCGATAGCTAACATAGAAGCTGGCCCAGTAAGAAGAATCGCGTATAACATACCTTTATGCGTAACGAATTTACGTAGTTTCTTAATGATTAAAGTTAAAATAAAAGCACCTGAAATAACAAAGCATAATACACCCATAGTTACCATTAAATCAAAGAAGTAATGGACAATTAATGGAGGTAGTTCATTTTTCGGAAAATCATTGAGTCCCTCTACTTTAGTGTTTACATTATTATCCGCTAAGAAACTCAGCATACCTGGTATTTTGATAGCACCTTCAACTTCTTGAGTCTTCTCGTTTAATACACCGAAGAATACTAAATCCGCTTTCGATTGCGTATCAAAGTGCCACTCGTAAGCCGCTAATTTCTCAGGTTGCGCTTGGTGTAAGAATTTAGCTGATAAGTCTCCCGCTAACATTGACAATAATGTTGATAAGAATCCAACAATCATAGTCATTTTTAAAGCTTTTTTATGATATTCTGCATCTTTATTATATTTGTTTTTCAATAGTTTAAATGCTGCAATAGATGCTAGAACAAACGCCATTGTCATACCTGCAGTAGCTACCACATGGAACGCTCTTACTAGGAATGAAGGATTGAACATTGCTTCAAGTGGTTGTACATTAACCATTTTGCCGTCCTTCATTTCAAATCCTGCTGGTGTATTCATGAATGAGTTCACTGATGTAATAAAGAACGCAGAGAATGAACCACCGATAATAACTGGGATGCTAATAATGAAGTGTGTCCATTTATTTTTGAAACGATCCCATGTATATAAATAAATACTTAAGAATATCGCTTCAAAGAAGAACGCAAATGTCTCCATAAATAGTGGTAAAGCAATGACATGCCCACCCATTTTCATAAATGTTGGCCAAATTAATGATAATTGTAAACCGATAATTGTACCTGTTACAACACCGACAGCAACAGTAATGGTATAACCTTTCGACCAACGCTTGGCTAATGCTATATATTTAGGATCCTTGTTTTTGATTCCTAAAAATTCTGCAATTGCGAACATAAGTGGCATACCAACACCTATCGTCGCAAAGATGATATGTACTGCTAATGTCATACCAGTTAGGAAACGACTAATTTCAACGGAATCCATAATTTTATCACCTTTTCTATATCTATTTTTAAAAAGCAATTAATATAAATTATATTATGTTCTATTTTCTAACTAAATCCTTTTGCTTAAATTTAAGGAAGATTTTTTTATGAAATTCACATAATTTTCACAGTTTGCATTTCTTTCCAAAATTATATATAGTATTTTTCATGATAATAACTCGATAGGAGTGAGCTCGATTGCCAAACATCGTTATTTTTACTCAAAATGATTGTCCCCCTTGTACATTTGTAAAAAATTATCTTACTGAACACAAGGTCGGTTATATTGAAAAGAACATTGCGAATCAACAATATCGCGCTGAAATGATGGATTATGATGCGTTCGCTACACCATTTATTCTCTTAGATGGCGAACCAATGTATCAAGTGGACTTAGATAAGATTAATGCTGCATGTCATATTAGTTCATAGCATAATCATATTAACGATACAGACCTAGCACTAAATGAAATGATTTAGTTGCTAGGTTCTTTATTGTAAAAAAACACCTTAACGTCAGTTAAGGTGTTTAATCTATATATTATTATTTAGAAATATGATTAACTAAATCTTTTACTTCTTCTTGAGTAGCACAATTAATTGCACGGTTAGCTAATTCAGACATTTCATTTTTACTTAAACCATTGATTTGTCTTCTAGCTTTTAAAATAGATGTCGCACTCATTGAGAACTCATCTAAGCCTAAACCTAGTAATAATGGAATCGCTGTTTCATCTCCAGCCATTTCACCACACATACCAGTCCATTTACCTTCTTTATGAGAAGCTTCAATAACTTGCTTAATTAAGCGTAAAATAGCTGGGTTGTATGGTTGATATAAGTAAGAAACGCGTTCTGACATACGGTCAGCTGCCATAGTATATTGAATTAAATCATTCGTACCAATACTGAAGAAATCAACTTCTTTAGCAAAGATATCAGCTAATGCAGCTGTAGATGGAATCTCAACCATGATGCCTAGTTCAATGTCATCAGAGACATCATGACCATCATTTTTAAGATTTTCTTTTTCTTCTAAAAGAATCGCTTTCGCATCACGGAATTCATTGATTGTAGCGACCATTGGGAACATAATGTTTAATTTACCATATACTGAAGCACGTAATAATGCACGTAATTGCGTTCTAAAAATATCTTGTTGATCTAAGCATAAACGGATTGCTCTGTAACCTAAGAATGGATTCATTTCTTTAGGTAAATTTAAATATGGTAGTTCTTTATCGCCACCAATATCTAACGTACGAACTACAACACGTTTATCTTTCATTGTTTCAAGCACTTTTTTATAGGCTTCAAATTGCTCATCTTCTGTTGGCATTTGATCTCTACCCATATAAAGGAATTCAGTTCTATATAATCCGATTCCTTCAGCGCCATTTTCCATTACACCATATAAGTCATCAGGTGTACCGATATTTGCAGCTAATTCTGCATGTTCTCCGTCGATGGTTACTGTTTCAGCATCACGTAATTTTTGTAATTCTTTTTTATCTTCAAAGAAACGTTCACGTTTGTTTTGATAAGCAATTAACTCATCTTCTGTTGGGTCAACAATAACGTCACCAGTGATACCATCAACGATAACCATATCGCCTTGTTTAACTTCTTTAGTAATTGATTTCGTACCTACAACTGCAGCAATTTCTAATGAGCGACTCATAATTGCTGAATGGCTTGTACGACCACCAATATTTGTAACGAAACCTTGAACAAATTCTTTATTTAATTGTGCTGTATCTGAAGGTGTTAAGTCATTTCCAACGATAACAACACTTTCATCAATCATACTTGGGTTTGGTAATTCAACACCTAAAAGATGTGCTAACACACGTTTTGACACGTCTCTAATGTCTGCAGCACGTTCTCTCATGTATTCATTATCCATAGATTCGAAGATTGTAATAAATTGTGAAGTAACTTCATCAAGGGCTTCTGGAGCACTTACTTTTTCATTCGCAATTTTATCTTCGATTGGTTGAATTAACTCAGGATCATCAAGTACTAATAAATGCGCATCAAAAATTGCAGCTTTATCAGGACCTAATTGCTTTTCAGCATTATTTCTAATTTTAGTTAATTCAATTTTAGAAGCTTCTAACGCATTTCTGAATTTTCGAATTTCAGCATCAGTATCTGTAACTTTTTCATTAGTGAATGATAAATCAGGTTCTACTAATAAATAAGCTTTAGCAATTGCGACACCATCTGATGCCGCAATACCATTAATTAATTTTGACATAATTATTCAGTTAAACCTTCTTTAGATAAGACATCACTGATTGCTTGAATTGCGTCTGCTTCATCGCTTCCATCAGCGTAGATAGTGATTTCAGCATCTTTACCTACACCTAAACTCATAACACCCATGATTGATTTTAAGTTAACTTTTTTACCGTTATATTCTAATTGAATATCTGAATCAAATTTTGATGCAGTTTGAACTAACATAGTTGCAGGGCGTGCATGAATACCTGTTTCATCGATAATTACATAAGATTTTTGTTCCATAATCTATTTCTCCTTCGCAAAGTTAGAATATTCAAATTTGTCATAATCTAACATAATTTTATACCATAACACTACCAAAATATATTACTAAATTCAATTCTAATAGGATTGAAATACTATTATAATTGGTTTTTATAGAAATAAACAAGTGTTTCAAATTGTAAAAAGTCGATTTTAACCTTCAATATTTTTACTTATCGTATGCATAACAGCACAAATTAAAATCACTGTCACAACTTTGGTTTAAATTATAATTTAAGACAAATTCGTATGATAACTATTTAGCCTTTATCATTAAGCTTACTCCAATTATACTACAACATTTTCATTTTAAATAATATCATGAAGCACTTTTTCACATTTTTCGATATGTTCGCGCCCAAGTTTGTTCATGAAGTAGTAACTGATTGATGCTGAAACAGCTTGTCCAACAACAGGGAACCATTTCGTTTGTTTCGCTGCAGCACGTTTTGCCATGTCTCTAATAACCACTTTTAACACAGCACTTGATACTTTTTTACCAATAAATGAACTACCTTGAATTGCTGCTGCTGCTAAAATTCGTTCTTTCACATCATCCCCAAGCGTATTCACTTGTTTATGATCTAGGCCATAAATTTTATTAACATCTTCAATAATGTCTCGCATTAATTTAATATCTACGCCAAAGTCTAGTCCAGGAATTGGCACAATACTCATGCTTGATGATAATAATGATTTTTTCTTCACAATTGTTTCCGCTTTTGCTCTGCGTTCAGCTAATTCTTCTTTAGTAGTCGGTAAGTTACTTTTTTCTTTAATTTCTTCAATATTTAAAACTTTGTTCCCAACTTTATTTGTAACGCCACTTGTAAATTTATTCATAATGCCCATTTAAAGACACACCTTTCTTAAATCATTCATTAACCATGTATACCCATTTTTAATGATTTAATGCTTGATATTAATAAATACAGCTTTTAAATATTTTGACGGCTTATAGTGTGGGTGCGTTTTAAAATCCTTAGGTAACCCCATAACTTCCTCAATATCATATGCTACATCTGCTTCATTAAGCGTAGTTTTAATAACATTTTTAAAGGCTTTCAATGAAAAAGCACTTGAATTTGTACATAATAATAGAGAACCATTCGGAGCAAGTATATTTAATGCACCATTAATTAAATCATCGTAATTCTTTTGTACCGAAAATGTCTTCTTCTTATTACGAGCGAAACTTGGTGGATCAATTACAATCGTATCGTATACTTTGCCGTGTCGCGCAGCATAATTGTAAAAATCAAATGTATCCATTACATAAATATACTGGCTTTTAGGATCAATACCATTTAAACCAAAGTTTTCTTCCGTTAAACTACGTGAACGATTGGCTAAATCCACACTTGTTGTTGTAGTCGCATTTTTAGCAGCTACAACCGAAAATGCACCAGTATAACTAAATAAATTAAGTATATGCTTATCTTTTGCAAAGTGGTCTCGTAATTTCTTTCTTACTTCTTTTTGATCTAGGAAAATGCCTGTCATCAAGCCATCATCTAAATCTACATTATAAAATGTGAAATTTTCCTCTATAACTATTGGAAATTCAGGCGTCTCTCCTAATACATGTCCACCTGTATATTCCGAATCTTTAAAACGCATTTTTTCAAAAATTGACTTAAATGGAAATACTTTCTGAATCGCTTCAATGACATTATAGCGGAATTTATATATTCCTTTTGAGTACCATTGAATCAATAAATGGCCATCGTAGTTATCAATCGTTAAACCACCAACGCCATCGCCTTCTGCATTAAATAATCTAAACGCATTAGTACCTTCGATATGATAATAATAGTCACGTTCTTGTAATGCAATTTCAAATCTTTTTTCGAAAAAAGATGTATTAATTGTTTCATTTTGATCGTAGCTTAATATCCAGCCAAGTCCCTTATGTTGGCGTCCAACATATGCGGTTGCAATGTACTGTTCTTGACCATTCATAATGTAAAATAAGTCGCCTTCTTTTAAATGATCATTGTTATAAATATCCGCTTCATCTACTAGCGGATAGTGATTTAAATACTTTGTTTCTTTACCTCTATTTAATGTGGCTATTTTCATTTTCAAACGCTCCTATTTAGATTGTTTTAAGTTTGAATTTTATACAACACTCTCGTTATCGTTCAACACTAGTTTAACAAATATAAAATTATCATTACACAAAACAACATTAAACAAAAAAGGCGGAACTTGAAGTCTATTTTGTCACCATAGATTTCACGTTACCACCTTATCAAAATTAAACGCATTAAGGTCTTTCTCTCAATTGTAACGTAAATGCGATAATAACCGCTATCAACATTAAGATTAACGTTGGAGTTATAAAGATCGATAATAATAATCCATGAATCATAATGTTTACAAATTCAGTTAACAATTTAAAGAATAGAATACTAACCATAAAGAGTTGTAAATAATAATATTTACCTCTTAAGAAATGTGTAAATGTCGTTGCAATATAAGTGATAATAACTAGCATTAATAATAATAAAGTTACCCATTCAACAACATATTGTGTTTGGGATAGTTCCCATTCACCTGATACAAATAAAGCATTTCTGTTATTAAATTCAATAAATGTAAATAGGAATAAAATGAAACCACAGAATATTTCTACATACGCTGGTTTAATCCATTTCGGACGTCTCATCCAATTAGGAATATCATCTTCTTCAATATTAAATACATTTTTGAATTTATTCTTAAATTTATCACGTTTTGATCTGATTTTTTCTAAATCGACACTTCTTCTCGTCTTACGTGCATATTCTGATGTTTTATCTTGAAGCTGTTTAAAATGAACTTTAGACTGATTCGAAACATTTCCTTTACTTGTTCTTGATAATTCAGGTTCTTCTTCTCCCAATTCTTCTTTAGTCAATGGTAAGGATCTTCTTAAGAATAAGAAATTCCAAATTGAAGCTTGCGCTAATAACCACATTACTAAGAAAAATGTATTTACACTTAATATATCTATTGGTGCAATTTCATTGGCATCAATTTTGCCGTATAAAGAAATTTGAGTAATTAAATAACTTATTCCGTAAGAAAAAATAATCCATAAGTAATGATTTTTTCTATTAGCAACATTAAGTTCATCTTTATATACAATGTAGCCTGTGTGAATAATAAAAGGAATAATAAAAATAATTGCCCAAAAACTATATACTTGAGTCATTAAAGTAATTGAAATGAGGAAGTATAAAATCCCAATAATTAAAAAGAAAATTGAGATGTCGTAATCATATTTCGTAGTTCTATATAATGCATAACCAATAAGCATTACAAGAATACCAAACAGAATAATTATGACTGCACTAATAATAGGAAAGTTGCCTATGAACCTACTCATCACTCTAATAATTTCACTGAAGAATGCATTAAGGAAATCCCATAAATTATGAATTTTTAATTCAACTTTATCTTTATCCTTTAATTGATTAATTAAAGGTAAATTTATAAGTATTATGAGACCCGTGAAGAGTGAAACGATACCGACAATATAACTAAAAATAATCTCGGTGTGTTTCTTAAGAAAAGACATACTGTTCACCTCAAAATTCATTATATAGTAAGATGTTAATCTTGTCTTTATTAAACAATAAAATACATCTTGAGACCTATATAAGTTTATCCTAGTTTTATATGGGTAAACTTAAATTGTAAACATTAATCTAACAAGGAGTGTTCATTATGACAAACGAAGATGCTAAAAAAGCAAAAGAAGTAGAAGAAAAATTAAAAGAACAAAAAGAAGAAAAAACTGATGACATCGAACAAACTAAAAAAGATGTTCAAAACACTTTAGATTAATAACTAAAGCAATTATTTATAAAGGCTACAGCTTCACTCATTCATTTGCGTAGCTAACCGAACTGAGATGGCGCAATATTTCATGCGCTTCTCAGTTCTTTTCATTTTTAATGGTATTTAAGGCCATCAATTCATAATGTTTCATTCATTATGAATATCGATTTTTCTCTCATTTTATTTAATTTAATTAAAATCGCCTTGACATTAATTCATAAAAGTCATACATTTAAAATAAATTAAATATAAAACGCACTAGGGGTGTGTATACTGAGATGAGGTTTTACCTCGAACCCTTTGAACCTGAACTAGTTAAAACTAGCGTAGGAAAGTGTTGCTAATATAAATAATTGTAGTAAATACATATAAAACTTTTTATTTAAATTCACGCACAACTTTCTACGGATGGTTGTGCGTTTTTTTAGGAGGAAATATCATGTCAAAAGGTTTAAAGCTTTCAGAAATCCTTGTAACTGTTCTGATTGCAGTAGTATTTGCGATAATTTATAACTTATGGTGGTTTGCGTATAACGTGGCGCAAGTTGCCGGTGTTCATATTGAACAATTAACATACGGCGTTTGGTTTATGGCAGCTATCGTCGCATATTTAATTATTCCTAAACCTGGTATTGCACTTATTGCAGAGTTTGCTGCAGGTGCTGGTGAAACAATTGTTATGGGTAAATTTGATATTCCTACAATTGTATATGCAATTCTTCAAGGTTTAGCTTGTGAAATTATTTTTGCTATTTTTAAATACAAATCTAGATCATTAATGGTTGCTGTATTAGCTGGATTAGCAACTGCATTAATTTCATTTCCAGTTGATTATTATTACGGTTATTTAGCTGAAGTCGCAGGATGGAATCTTCTTTTATTCATTATATTCCGTTCTATTAGCGGTATTGTCATTGCCGGCTTATTATCTTATCTCATTGTTAAAGCATTAGATCAAACAGGTGTGACGAAATTATTCCGCCCTGCTTCTCAAAAAGACTACGACAACCTATAAGGGGAAATTAAAGTGTTAAAAGCGAAAAATTTACGTCTGAAATATCCGAATGGCGAACGTAAAATCTTCGATAATTTGAATATTGAAATTAAAGATAAAGAAAAAGTGCTTTTACTAGGTCCTTCAGGATCTGGTAAAAGCACATTACTTAATGTTTTAAGTGGCATTGTGCCAAATTTAATTGAGTTACCTATGAAATATGATGAACTTGAAATCGATCCACATTCCGGTGTCATCTTTCAAGATCCAGATACGCAGTTTTGTATGCCTAAAGTGTATGAAGAACTTGCTTTCGTTCTAGAAAATAAACAAGTACCACGCAATGAAATGGACGCACTTATAGAGAATGCTTTAGCATCGGTTGATTTAAATGTTACGGACAATACATTCGTCAATCATCTTAGTGGCGGTATGAAACAAAAGCTCGCTATTGTTGAAACTATTTTACAAGAAGCTAATACGCTTTTCTTAGATGAGCCTACTGCCATGTTAGATGTAGATGCTACAGCTGATTTATGGCAACGACTTATTCAGTTATGGTCTGATCAAACTGTGCTTATTGTCGAACACAAAGTTGAACATATTTGGGAGCATGTCGATAGAGTCATCTTATTGAATTATGAAGGGCAAATCATAGCAGATGGCACACCGGATTACATATTAAATAACTGTGAGCATTTACTCACTGAATTTGGCGTTTGGCATCCTCATGCTTGGGATCATGCGCCAAAGCCGATGACATTTCCAGCTAATAAAGCTGAAACATTATTTACTTTTAAGAATGGTCAAGTTATTCGTGGTAAAAAACAATTATTCCAGACATCCGAATTAAATGTTCATTCTGGAGAATGGATTACGATAACTGGGAAAAATGGTACAGGTAAAACAACGCTGTTAGAATCAATGATGCAACTTATAAAATATGAAGGCACGATGGCTTACAAGAATACAATATTGAAGAAAATAAAAGATGCAGCCAAGCATATGTATCTCGTTTATCAAAACCCTGAATTACAATTTATAACAAATTCTGTTTATGAAGAAATATATATTCATTATAATCATCAAGAACCTTCAATCGCTGAAAATGAAACGATGAAACTTTTAAAATTATTGCATTTAGAAGCCGTTAAAAACCAACATCCATTTGAATTATCTATGGGTCAGAAACGACGTCTTAGCGTAGCTACTGCACTAAGTTCAAAAGCCGATATCATCTTGCTAGATGAACCAACATTCGGACTGGATAGTCACAATACATTCCAATTGATTGAACTTTTCCAAGAAAGCGTCTCTAGTGGTCAAACCATCATTATGGTTACACACGATCCGGAAATCATTCATCGCTATCCAACACGTCGTTTAATCGTCGAAGATAACCAACTCATTGAAGAGGAAGGTGAATCACATGTTTGAACGTTGGAAGAAACACTATTCCTTTGTAGATGACGTTAATATCATTACGAAACTTTTACTTGGTGTAGCGCTATTCATTTTCATTATATTTGTCCATAATTTTGATTATATGATTTACATTACCATTATTATGTTTTTATTTTTAATGGCATTTAATGGTACGCAGTTTAAAATTACCGGAGCCTTTATTTTAGCCACTGTGCTATTTGCGCTATTATCGTCATTATTTATGATCCTTTATGGTGATGGTACACATATGTTATTTAAATGGGGCATTATTCAAATTAGTACTGAAAGTATTGTACGTGGCTTGCATTTATCATTACGTACAATTACAGTGTCAATGTTTGGTATTTTATTGGCCCTCACGTCCGAAATTGTCATGATTTTTTATAGCCTAATGCAACATTTAAAAGTAAAACCTAAAATTGCATATGCGTTTATGGCTGCGATCAGAATGGTACCTCTCATTTTTACATCACTTATTCAATTGAGACGTTCGCTTAAAATGCGTTATCAAATGATTGATGCTTCAAATTATAGAGGGCTTAAACGTCTAAAACATTTATTAATACCTATCTTAAGTCAAAATATCCGTCGTGCGCATCAACTGTCTGTTGCGATGGAATCTAAAGGCTTCAAAGATGGTCCAAGAACATATTATTATAAAGCACCGTTTTCTTATAAAGATATTTTATTTGTAATTTGCGTTGTGGCCATATTAATCATCGCATTTTATCTTTCACAATACTTCCCTATCACTGGGATTACTGATGCTCGTGTATCAGGTTATACCTCATAAAAAATACGGAGTGGGACAGAATTCTTTTGAATTCATCGTCCCACTCCATTATTTACATTTACTTATTCAATGCCTTATTTCCAATATCATGACGATAAAATAGGTTATCACACTTAATTTTTTCTACATTGTCATAAGCTACATTCTGTGCATCTTCAATTGTTGCACCTTTTCCAAGAGCTAATATCACTCTGCCTCCTGAAGTAACAAATGCATCATCTTCTTTACGTAAACCACTTACGAAATAAGTATCATTCAATTCAAACCCAGTTACTTTAGCACCTTTAGCGTAACTTCCTGGATAACCCTTAGAGGCTAACATGACGCCCACGACATAGTCATCTTGCCATTGGAATCTAATTGGTTCTTTACGATCTAAAGCAACGATTTGAGCCATTAAATCACTCTCTAATCGACTTAACAATACTTGTGCCTCTGGGTCTCCAAAGCGTGCATTAAATTCAATCACTTTGGGTCCTTCAGATGTTAAAATCGCACCAATATAAAGTAATCCAAAGTAATCATAACCTTCTGCTTTCATCGCTTTCGCAATGGGTTGTGCAATTTCTTTATTCGTACGTGTTAAGACATCGTCAGTAATATGAGGCACTGGACAATATGCACCCATACCACCAGTATTAGGTCCTTCATCATGATCAAAGGCACGTTTATGGTCTTGCGCAATACAATCAAACGGAACTGCATATTCACCATTAATAAAGGTCATTAAAGAGAATTCTTCACCCTCTAAAAATTGTTCAAATACCACTTTACCCTGCTCTTCCGGATATAGTGTTTCAACCGCTTCTTTCGCCACTTCACGTGTATCAGCGATAATAACTCCTTTACCAGCTGCTAAGCCATCTTTCTTAGCTACGATAGGTAAATCACAATGTTTTATATAGTCGAGTGCTTCTGTTTTAGAATTCACTTCTTTATAATCCGCAGTTGGAATATTATATTTTTTCATTAATTGTTTAGCAAATAGTTTAGACCCTTCTATTTGAGCCGCGTCCTTATTTGGACCAAATACCTTTACATTAGCTTGTCGTAATTGATCTGGTAATCCATCAATTAATGGTTGTTCCGGTCCTACAATTACCCATTCAATATTCTTTTCTTGAACAAAGTTTAAGATGGCTTCATGATCACTTTCTGCAATATCTGTATGCACTTCTGCAACATTAACCATAGCGTCATTACCTGGAATTGCGTGTAATTGATCAATTAATGGTGATTGACGCAATTTATTAGCTAAAGCGTGTTCGCGGCCACCCGCTCCGATAACTAAAACATTCATCATTATTACCCCTTCCATTATTTAAATGACAAATTAATGCTTGAAGTGACGCATACCAGTTGTCACCATAGCAATGCCATATTTATTCGCCATATCAATTGAATCTTGGTCTTTAATTGAACCACCCGGTTGAATAATAGCTTTAATACCATGCTGTGCAGCCAATTCAACGGTATCATCCATTGGGAAGAAACCATCTGAAACTAGGGCAACATTGTCATTGATTTCTATTGCACGCTCTAACGCAATTTTTGCAGAGCCAACACGATTCATTTGACCTGCACCAATCCCTACCGTTTGTTTCGTATTACTCAAGATGACAGCATTACTTTTTACAGAAGGGATTACTTTCCAACCTAATAGCATCGCATCCCACTGATCGTCAGTAGGTGCCTTGTCAGTTACAACTTTCATATCTTCTTTAGCAACTTCAAAGTTGTCTTTGTCTTGGACTAAATAACCACCAGATACAGAAACAAATTCTTCTTCACGATTATCAATCGTCATATCAATTTCAAGCAATCGGATATTTTTCTTTTGCGTAAGAATATCTAAAGCTTCATCTGTAAATCGTGGCGCGATAACCACCTCTAAGAATATCGCATGCAACGTTTCTGCTAATTCAGCAGTCACTGTTCTATTTAATGCGATAATGCCACCAAAAATAGATTGGTTATCTGCATCATAAGCATGTTTAAACGCAATTTCAATATTGTCGCCAATACCTACACCACAAGGGTTCATATGTTTAACGGCAACAGCAGCTGGTTCACTAAACTTCTTCACAAGTGAAAGTGCTGAATCCGCATCTTTAATATTATTAAAGCTTAACGCTTTACCATGTAATTGTTTAGCACCTGCAATAGTATGTTTACTATTCGAAGTACGAACAAAGCGAGCTGATTGTTGAGGGTTCTCGCCATATCTTAATTGTTCGCTATCTCCTTTAAAGAAGCTTACAATAGCATGATCATATTCATTTGTATGTGTAAATACTTTTATCATTAATGCTTTACGGTACGCTTCATCTAGTCGATCTTCTTTTATACGCTCGATGACTTCATTATAATCAGATGGGTGTACAATTGTCGTTACATGCTTAAAGTTTTTAGCTGCAGCACGTAGCATCGTAGGTCCGCCAATATCAATGTTTTCAATTGCTTCTGCTTCAGTCACATCAGGATTTTCAACCGTTTTTTGAAAAGGATATAAATTCACTACCACCATATCGATTAAATCAATATGTTGTTCCGATAATTGTTCTAAATGTTCAGGTTTATCTCTATCCGCTAAAATACCACCATGTACCGCTGGGTGTAATGTTTTAACACGGCCATCCATAATTTCGGGAAATTGTGTTAACTCTGAAACAGATTTCACTGGTACAGAAGCATCTTCTAAAGCACCTTTAGTTCCTCCAGTTGAATAAAGTTCATAATCTAATTTGATTAACGATTTAGCAAATTCCACTATTCCACTTTTGTTTGAGACACTTAAAATTGCTTTTTTCATGATTAGCTTAACTCCTTATTTAATAACTTTAGCTATAACACTTGGATAAAGTTCGTATTCTAATTGTTTAACACGTTCTTCCAATTCTTCTTTAGTATCGTCCGATTTAATATCACATTGTCGTTGATCAATAATTTCTCCCGTATCCAT
Source organism: Staphylococcus sp. HMSC34C02 (assembly GCF_001838705.1). Taxonomy (NCBI): domain Bacteria; kingdom Bacillati; phylum Bacillota; class Bacilli; order Caryophanales; family Staphylococcaceae; genus Staphylococcus; species Staphylococcus sp. HMSC34C02. The sequence goes on along the minus strand of NZ_KV838584.1, from coordinate 26,982 downwards.
GCCACTATCTACATAATGAACCGTTGAACCAGTAATCTTATCACCGCTATTAAATGCTTGTCCTATAGCATCTTTCCCCTTATATTTCGGTAACAATGATGGATGAATATTTAAAATTTTACCTTCGTATGCTTCTAATAAGTCAGGACCAATTAATCGCATATAGCCAGCAAGGATAATCCATTCTACTTCTTCGCGTTGTAACAACTTAATTACATGTTGTTCATAGGCTGCTTTTGATTCGAAATCTTTAGGTTCATTAATATTGACAGCTACTTTTAATTGTTCAGCACGTTTGACGCAGTATGCATCGTGATGATCAGTATATAAAGATGTAATTTCTATATTATTGAGTTCCCCTTTATCTGCGCATAATACAATATTTTCGAAATTACTACCTGAACCAGATGCAAATATTGCTACTTTAGCCACTACTCTACCCCCTCAAGATGAATAGGCGTGTCTTTGTCTTCAATAATTTCACCTATTTCGAAAGCAGCTATACCCTCTTGTTTTAAAATATCAAGTGATTGCGCAACATCTTTTTTATCGATTATGACAGTGAAGCCAATCCCCATATTAAAGACATTGTACATTTCTTTAGTATCTATATTGGCTTGTTGTTGTAGCCAATTAAATACGTTTGGTGTTGGAAATGCTTGTGTATCAATGTTAGCTGCTAAACCTTCTGGTAACCCACGTGGAATATTCTCATAAAAACCACCACCAGTGATATGATTCATTCCTTTAATTTGAACAGCTTTTTTTAGAGCAAGAATAGGTTTTACATATAGCTGCGTTGGTGCTAGAAACGTTTCTAAGTACGAACGACCATCAAAGTCATCATTTAAATCAATCCCTGATTCTTTAATTAATTTACGTACCAAACTATAACCATTAGAGTGAATACCATTTGAAGCTAAACCAATAATGGCTTGTCCAGCTTCAATCGCTGAGCCATCAATGTATGCGTCTTTCTCAACTGCACCCACAGCAAACCCAGCAAGATCGTACTCACCTTCGTGGTACATCTCACCCATTTCTGCCGTTTCACCACCAATAAGTGCAGTATTTGTTTCTTCACAACCATCACTGACGCCTTTTACGATTTGTTCAATCACTTCTGGGACAACTTTATTTGTTGCAATATAATCTAAAAAGTATAGTGGTTCCGCACCTGTAGTTAAAATATCATTCACGCACATTGCAACCGCATCTATACCGATTGTGTCATGTTTGTCATGATCAATAGCCAATTTCAATTTAGTCCCTACACCATCTGTGCCAGAAACTAAGACGGGTGCTTTCATATTTAATTGCGATAAATCAAAAGTAGCACCAAATCCACCTAAACCACCTAATACTTCTTTACGCATCGTACGTTTCACATGACTGGACATTCTCTCTACTGCTTCATAACCTGCGTGAATATCAACACCTGATTGTTCGTATGCTTTAGACATGAATATTACCCTCTCTATCAAAGTAGTGTTTATGATTATTGATATAATCTTGTTGACGTTGACTTAAGTTCTTATAATATTTCTCTTCATAATCAAACAGTCCTGCTGGATAGTCACCTGTAAAGCTCTCTACACATAATCCGCTATATGGTGCATCATAATCCAACCCAATTGACTCGATTAAACCGTCTACACTTAAATAAGATAGCGAGTCTGCACCGATATAATCACAAATTTCTTCAGGTGACTTGCTTGCTGAAATAAGTTCGGCAGTCGTTGAAACATCAATTCCGTAAAAGCTAGGAAACATAAATTCTGGTGAAGCAATTCTGACATGCACTTCTTTAGCTCCAGAATCTTTTAACATTCTGACAATACGCTTGCTCGTTGTGCCACGTACAATTGAATCGTCAACTAAAACAATGCGTTTTCCTTCTACGATATCTTTAACTGCTGATAATTTAACGCGAACACCTTGTTCCCTTAACTCTTGTGTCGGTTGAATAAATGTGCGAGCAACATATTGATTTTTTACTAAGCCCATTTCATAAGGTAAATGACTTTCTTCAGCATAGCCACTTGCCGCTGATAATGAGGAGTTGGGTACACCGATGACCATATCTGCATCTGCAGGGCTTTCTTGTGCTAATTTCTTTCCAGATGCTTTGCGTACTGCGTGGACATTTTTACCCGCGATGGTTGAATCAGGTCGCGCAAAATAAATGTATTCCATCGCTGATATAGCTGTATTCGTATGACTTGTATATGATTTAACCTCAATACCTTCATCGTTAATCACAACGTATTCTCCAGCATGGATGTCTTGCACATATTCTGCACCTAATACATCAATGGCACATGTTTCACTAGCTAAGATGTACGTACCGTCTTGCATTTTGCCAACGACTAACGGACGAATCGCATTAGGGTCAACAGCGCCATATAATGCATCTTTAGTAAGAATTGCAAAGGTGAAGCCACCTTTAATTTGGCGTAAACTTTCTTTTAATGCTTCTTCAAAAGTGGGTGCCTTACTTCTACGTATTAAATGCATAATCACTTCAGTGTCGGATGACGAATGGAATATCGCACCGTGTTTTTCCAAATATTGACGCAATGTCTGTGCATTAATTAAATTACCATTATGGCAGATCGCAACACTCATATCGTAAAAGTGATACAAAAATGGTTGTATATTTTCAATACCTTTATTACCTGAAGTCGCATAGCGAACATGGCCAATCGCGTTGTGACCATCTTTAAGTTGATCCATTTGGTCACCTTTAATTGCTTCTGTTAACAATCCAAGACCACGTTCACCTTTTAAAACTTCTCCATCTGATACAACGATACCTGCACCTTCTTGACCACGATGTTGCAAACTGTGAAGTCCCATATAAGTCAATTGAGCGGCTTCTGAATGATTCCAAATGCCGAATACACCACATTCCTCGTTTAATCCACTGTAGTTAAACATTGTGCAATTGCTCCTTCCCAACTTTCTTTAATTTCTGAGACTTTTTCAACAATCGAACTTTGAGCATTCGTTACTTTAAATTCATCAACATCTGTTAATTGACCAATTTCTATAGCATCGTCAATATTTAAAGTCTGACCTTCTTTAACAGCAATAATGTATCGACCTTGCGTTTCACTAAACAATTGTGCATCTGTAAGATCAACTGAAGCTTCTAACCCTAAACTGTAGTGTGCACTTAAGCGTGCTAAAGTGATTAATAAACCACCTTTACCTACTGTTTGCACGTGTGAAGCCACGCCATTTCGAATCGCATTTTTAACCGCTTCTCCTTTAGCAACTTCATCACTTAAATCAATCGCTTCAAATTCATGATTCACTTTACCGTACAATAATTTTTCAATTTGACTACCGCCAAAGTCATCTCTTGTTTCACCAACTAAATACAATTTATGGCCAGCTTCAGGGTGGAAGTCATTAAGGTAATCAATATCTTCAATTAATCCAACCATTCCTACGACAGGCGTTGGGAAAATGGATGTGCCACGTGTTTCGTTATAAAGAGAAACGTTACCTGAAACAACTGGTGTTTTTAATACTTCACACGCTTCTGACATGCCCTTCGTTGAATCAATCAATTGTTGATAGATTTCTTTCTTTTCTGGTGAACCATAGTTTAAGCAGTCTGTCATAGCTAGTGGTGTAGCACCTACAGCAATTAAATTACGATACGCTTCTGCAACGACCATTTTTCCGCCCTCATACGGTTGGTTAAATACGTAACGTGCTTCACCGTCTATCGTAGATGCAATAGCTTTATTCGTACCTTCTACACGAACAACTGATGACTGTAGTCCTGGTTTGATAATCGTATTTGCACCAACTTGTTGATCATATTGTTCATATAAATAATGTTTAGAAGCAATTGTTGGGTGTTTTAAAAGTTTTTCAAAGACATCTTGAACATGGATTGAACTATAGTCATTTTTTGATGTGTTGTATTCTTTTTCTTCACCCTCTAGCACATAAACCGGTGCTTCATCTGCAAGAGATTGCACAGGGATATCTGCAAATAGCTCATCTTCATATTTAAGTACGAAGCGGTCAGTGTTCGTTACTTTACCAATTACCGCACTATCTAATTCGTGTTTTTCAAATAAATCTAAGAATTTTTGTTCAGTACCTTTTTCAACGACTAGTAACATTCGTTCTTGCGTTTCAGAAAGCATCATTTCATAAGGTGAAATACCTGGTTCACGTGTAGGCACTTTATCTAAATGTAATTCTAGACCGCTGCCACCTTTAGCTGCCATTTCTGATGATGAAGATGTTAAACCAGCGGCACCCATATCTTGAATACCAACTAATTCGTCGAAAGTAATCGCTTCTAATGTTGCTTCCATAAGTTTTTTACCTACAAATGGATCCCCAATTTGAACTGACGGACGTTTACTTTCACTTTCTTCAGTCAACTCTTCAGACGCAAAAGTGGCACCATGAATACCATCACGACCTGTTTTGAGACCTACATATATAACCGAGTTACCTTCACCTTTAGCAGTTCCTTTTTGGATCATGTCATGATCAATCACACCGACACACATAGCATTGACTAACGGATTACCATCATAGCGATCATCAAATTCAATTTCTCCAGCTGTTGTTGGAATACCGATACAATTACCGTAACCGCCAATACCACGAACAACACCTTTAAGTAAACGTTGGTTTTGTTTCACTGACAATTCACCGAAACGCAAGCTATTTAATAAATTAATAGGTCTAGCTCCAATTGATACAATATCTCTAATGATGCCACCTACACCTGTTGCAGCACCTTGATAAGGTTCAATAGCAGATGGATGGTTATGTGATTCAACTTTAAACACAACTGCTTGGTTGTCTCCTATATCTACTACACCTGCACCTTCACCAGGTCCCATTAAGACATGTTCACCTGTTGTCGGAAATTGCTTTAAGAATGGTTTAGAGTGTTTATAAGAGCAATGTTCACTCCACATAACTGAGAAGATGCCTACTTCTGTAAAGTTAGGTTCTCTCCCTAATATTTCACACACTTTGTTATATTCCGCGTCACTTAAGCCCATATCTTGATACAATTTTTCAAGCTTAATTTCTTCAATACTAGGTTCGATAAACTTAGACATTTTGTTCCCTCCAACAATTTACCATTGCTTCAAATAATTTCACACCACTATCAGTTCCAAGAATTGTTTCAAGCGCACGTTCTGGGTGAGGCATCATACCACAAACATTACCTGCTTTATTAACAATCCCTGCAATATTTTCATGAGAGCCATTTGGATTATCTTCATAAGTTAAGATAATTTGATTATGCTCAATTAATTCATCATATATATCATCTGTACAGTAATAATGACCTTCACCATGTGCAACCGGATAAACGACAATTTCATTCTCACCATATAAATTTGTAAAAGGTGTTTGATTATTGGCAATTTTTAGACTTTCATTTCTGCTAATAAATAAATGAGAATCATTATGAAGCAATGCACCTGGTAATAAACCAATTTCTGTAAGAATTTGGAATCCATTACACACACCAAGAACCGGTTTACCTTCACTTGCTAGACGTTTCACTTCACTAATGATAGGTGCTACACTTGCCATTGCGCCTGAGCGTAAATAGTCACCAAAAGAAAAACCACCTGGAATAAGTACGCCATCGTAACCTTCCAATGATGTCTCACGATAGTCAACATATTCTGCTTCAGCACCTGTCTTAATCGCTGCATTGTACATGTCTCTATCACAATTAGATCCTGGGAATACGAGAACTGCAAATTTCATCTTATGCATTCTCCTTTTCATCAACGATTTTATAACTATATTCTTCAATTACAGTATTAGCGAATAACTTCTCACTTAAAGTAGTAACGATATTATCAACCGCTTCATCAGTTGCTTCATCAACCGTCATGTATAACACTTTACCTACTCGAATATCATTTACTTGTTTATAACCTAAATCATGTACAGCTCGATTTAATGCTTGTCCTTGCGTATCTAATACTTGTGGTTGTAATGTAATGTGAAGTTCAATCGTTTTCATTATTTTAGTTCCTCCAATTTATTTAAAAATGTTGTATATGTGTCAATAAGTGAACCTGTATCATTTCGATAGACATCTTTGTCAAAGTTAGTGTCAGAATGTTTATCCCAAATACGACATGTATCAGGAGAAATTTCATCAGCTAGTAAGATTTTACCGTCAGATGTCTTACCAAATTCGATTTTGAAATCCACCAATCTTAAATCCATTTCATTCATAAGTTCTATTAATACTTTATTGATATCTTTCGCCATCGTTTTCAATGTTTCAATTTCACTATCATTCGCAATGTTTAACAGTTTCACATGATCATCTGTAATTAAAGGGTCGTTCAAGTCATCATTTTTATAGAAAAATTCAACTAAAGGGGCTTCAAATTCATGACCTTTATTAAAACCTAAGCGTTTGGTAATTGAGCCTGTTGCAATGTTACGAACCACCACTTCTAATGGGATAATAGTCACTGCTTCGACTAATTGCTCCGTTTCTGAAAGTTGTTTAATAAAGTGACTTTTAATTCCATGTTGAGCTAAATAGTCGAATATTATAGCGGTAATTTGATTATTTAATCGACCTTTACCTTCCATTTTGTCTTTTTTTGCACCATTACCAGCCGTAACTTCATCTTTATACTCAACTCTCAATTGACCTTCTTTGTCTGTTGAGAAAATTCTTTTCGCTTTCCCTTCATATAATAGCGTCATTAACTATTCTCTCCCTTCAAACTGTTTGAGCATGTCTTTCTCAGTTTCATTTAAATCATTCGTCAAAATGGTCATATGTCCCATTTTACGGTCAGGCTTGCGTTCTGATTTGCCATAAATGTGCACATGCCATTCAGGATGACTTGAAAACTGTTCTTCTAATAAATCTAAGTCTCGTCCTAACAAATTCATCATGACTGCTGGTTTTAAGATTTCGATTTGTTCTGGTAGCTTTTGACCTGTAACAGCAAGAATATGCGTATCAAATTGTGAATAATCACAGGCTTCAATAGAATAATGTCCTGAATTGTGTGGACGCGGTGCGATCTCATTTACATACAAATGATTTGATTTATCGATAAAGAATTCAACTGTGAATGTACCTACAAAATGAACTTGATCAATAATCTTATTCACTTCAATTCTCGCTTCTTGTTCCTTGTCAGTTCGTGCAGGCACAATGGTTTTAAACAAAATCTGATTACGATGTTCGTTCTCTTGTAGTGGGAAGTACGTAATTTGTTTGTGATTGCCAATGGTAACTGTTAACGAAACTTCAAGTGAAATATCAAGATATTGTTCTGCTACACACTCTTGATTCTTAATAAGTGCTCTAGCTTCTTGGAGCGCTGTTTCATCTTTAACTAAGACTTGTCCTTTGCCGTCATATCCACCAAATCGCGTTTTGACTATAAATGGATAGCCTAATGTATGAATAGCGTCATTTAAATCTTCTTCACTTTTTATAGATAAAAATGGAACAATTTTAGAACCAGCTTGTTCTAATGTTTGTTTTTCAGTCAATCGGTCTTGCAATAATTGAATTGCTTGATAGCCTTGAGGAATATTGAATTGTTGCGTTAAGCGATTAAGTTGCTCAGCAGAAATATTTTCAAACTCATAAGTAATGACATCAGATTTTTCGCCAAGTTCATGTAACGCTTTTTCATCGTCATAAGCAGCAGTGATAAATTCATGAGCAACAGGTTTACATGGACTGTCAGGGTTAGGATCTAAACAAATGACTTTGAAACCCATTTTCTGTGCTGATTGAGCCATCATCTTACCTAATTGACCTCCACCAATAATGCCAATAGTGTCACCGAACTTTAATTTATTGAAGTTCATTTTGCATTTCACCAACTTTATCTACTAGACTTTGCTCATATTGTTCTAAATGATGACGAACTGTTTCGTTGCCAATACTTAATATTCTTGCAGCCAATATGCCAGCATTTTTAGCACCTGCCGTTCCAATTGCAGTTGTAGCTACTGGAATACCACCAGGCATTTGAACAATTGATAATAATGAATCCAGACCTTTTAAACTTTTCGATTCTATTGGTACACCTATCACAGGTAATGTTGTCATTGATGCAACCATTCCCGGTAAATGCGCTGCGCCACCTGCTCCAGCAATGATGACATCATAGCCATTTTTCTGTGCTTGACTGGCAAATTCATACATTAATTTTGGCGTACGATGTGCCGAAACCACTTTCTTATCGTACGGTATTTCGAATTCGTCTAACATCGCACAACTTTCTTGCATAATCTTCCAATCTGAAGAACTACCCATAATTACCGCTACTTTCACGTTGTACACCCTTTCAAAAGTTTGAAATTTAGATACGATTAGTTGTATATTACAGATATAGCATAACAATCATGCGATGCTTTTTCAATTAAAAATCGAACTTTAACTTAATTTTTATCTTTAATTTACGTCTTTTGGCTATCAATTGACGAGAATACAGTTTTAAAGTTAAGGTATAGTTATGATTAAAACAAACAAGGAGGAATTTTTTGTGGTTGCAAAAATTTTAGATGGGAAACAAATTTCTAAGGACTATAGACAAGGTTTACAAAATCAAGTCGAAGCATTAAAAGAAAAAGGTTATACACCAAAATTATCAGTTATCTTAGTTGGTAATGATGGTGCAAGTCAAAGCTATGTAAACTCTAAAAAGAAAGCTGCTGAAAAAATCGGCATGATTTCTGAAATTGTTCATTTAGAGGAAGATACTTCTGAAGAGGATGTATTAAAAGAATTAGATCGTTTAAACAATGATGATTCAGTTAGCGGTATTCTAGTTCAAGTACCACTTCCTAAACAAGTAAGTGAACAAAAAATCTTAGAAGCGATTAATCCTGAAAAAGACGTTGATGGCTTCCACCCTTCAAATATCGGTAAATTATATATTGATGAGCAAACTTTTGTTCCATGTACACCATTAGGTATTATGGAAATTCTTAAACATGCTGATATTGATTTAGAAGGTAAAAATGCGGTTGTAATTGGCCGTAGCCATATCGTTGGTCAACCAGTATCTAAATTATTATTACAAGCTAACGCTACTGTAACTATCTTACATTCACGTACTAAAGACATGCATAGTCATTTAAAAGACGCTGATGTCATTGTTAGTGCTGTAGGTCAACCAGGCTTAGTTACTAAAGATGATGTTAAAGAAGGCGCAGTTATTGTTGATGTTGGTAATACGCCTGATGAAAATGGTAAATTAAAAGGTGACGTAGAGTTTGAAGAAGTTAAAGAAATTGCTGGAGCTATCACACCAGTTCCAGGTGGTGTTGGCCCATTAACAATCACTATGGTGCTTAACAACACACTATTAGCTGAAAAAATGCGTCGTGGCATTGAATAAGAAGGCTTCACTTTGACTTAAGTCTTATGTTATTAGAATAATTAAATTGAAATGGCTAGGACATCATTCCTAGAGAAATAGCCAGTCAATGCGTTTTAACAAACGCATTGACTGGTTTCTTTATTTACAATACGGAGTATTGTTGGCTTGCTTGCCCAACGTGCTTTGCTTGTAGAAACTGATTAAATCAGTTTCTCTGTGTTGGGGCCCTTCTTATGGGACAGCTTCAGCCTGTAGTCCTCTAAAGGCGATCTTAGATAGATAATCACTCACATAAGTTGCTTCGCGTTCCTGGGGTGCTGTTTCTAAAGTAGCTCTTGGATGGATTTTCATTTCACTTAAGTTGAGACGCTTGCCTAGAGGGCTGGGTCGTAAAGAAATTCTTAAAAAAATTAAGGCACACTCATATAATTTAGTAATCATTTCAACACTAAATTAAAGAGGTGCCTTATATATTAGAAACTACACTATAAAATAATTATACGTCTTGCATTAATCCAGTAATGTAGCATGTCTTAGCATCCATTATTCTTATTAAACTGTAACACTTAATTTTGGTACGAATGTTTCATAATGGATGTGACTTTGATCCACATCTAATGCTTTTAATACTTCAATTACAGATTGAATGAACTTAGCACCGCCACATACATATACTTCAGTATCATTGCTTAAATAGTTTTCAAGATAGTCTTTAGTTAAATAGCCATTTTTTTCTCTATCATAAAGTTCATAATTTGCTTTGTCTGATTTTTGGCTAATAGCTTCTAAATGTGAAGTGAACGGTGTATCGTTAATGTCCCCAGTAACTTGAACAAATTGAGCTTTGCTGTCTTTAGCTACTACTTCATCAAACATAGAAACTAGAGGTGTAACACCGATACCTGCACCAATAAATAGTTGTGGTTTTTCTGGATTTGCAACTGCAAATGGACCAACTGGAGCAGACAAGTTAATTGTGTCCCCTTCTTTTAATTCATCATGTAAGATAGTTGAAACTTCACCTTCATGATTAGTAGTTACATCACGTTTAACAGCAAATGTTAAACGTTCTTTTTCTCCTGATACGATTGAGTAATGACGTTTTGCGCGATAAGGTAATTTTTCACTACTTACGTCAACAGTGATATATTCACCCGGTGTGAATTGACTTAAATCATAATCAGTAGATTTAACTGTGAATGCTTTAATATCTGAAGACAATTGTTCAATTTTTTCGATTTCAAAAGGTTTGAAACCATCCCAAAGCATTTCAGCATAAATATCTTTTTCTACTTGAATAAACACATCAGCAATTTCTTGGTAAGCTTTTTTCCAAGTTTGAATAATAGGATGATCATCTTCAAGACCTACAACAGCTTTAATTGCTTCGATTAAATTTTCTCCGACAATATCGTAACCTGCAGGTGGAACTTGTAAAGCACAATGTTTATAGGCAATTTCTTTAACAACTGGCATGATATTACCTAAATTATCAATATTCACTGCTGCTGCTAAAACACTTTGTGCTAATGCAGTTGATTGGAACCCTTTCTGTTGGTTCGTTTGGTTAAACATATTTTTCAATTCTGGATGTTGGTTGAACATTCTATTGTAAAAATATGATGTAATCTCAGTGCCTTTGTCTTGTAATACTGGTACTGTTTCTTTAATAATGCCTTTTTCTTTTTCATTTAACATGAAAAGTCACTCCCATTTAGTTAAATATTTCAAACCATTTCTTAATTCATTCTATTTCAAAATTGAGATTTTTTAAATCAAATGTACTTAAATTCACAAAACGTTCATTTTACATAATCTTAATATATATTTTTCTTCTTATCATTTAAATTCGTAAAATAATACGATATATTAAGACTATAGTATGATGTTTATTGTCAGAATATATTGTATAGTTTAATTAAATTACTCAATGACTTTATTTTAACGGAGGTTAACTTAATGAATAAACTAATCCAGTCACTTTCAGCGCTAGGCGTCTCCGCAACTCTAGTTACCCCCAACTTAAGTGCAGAAGCTACTACAAATCACTCTCCTGAACTTAGAGGCGTGAATGATATTGTAATTGAAAAAGGCCAAAACTATAATCTACTTAATGGAATTAGTGCCTATGATAAAGAAGATGGCGATTTAACGCATAAAATTACTGTTGATGGTCATGTTGATACTTCTAAAGTAGGTAAATATAAAGTCAAATATAACGTCATTGATTCAGATGGAGCTAAAGAAACTTCTACGCGATACATAGAAGTTAAGTAATGATGACAATTTTGAGATGAGATGAAATGTCTCATCTTTTTTTATGTCTAGAACCCTTGAAAACACTGAAAATGATAACGTTTCTCAACTACATGCGTATTTCACTTAAATTTGTCATTTTTCACAGAATAGACACATAATTTTAACAAATCTTACATTCCCCGTCATTCCTATTGTTGCTAGTTGTTTCCTATATATATTTATAATTTTTTTTGGATAAGTACTTGTAAATATCGCGTAATAAACTAAAATTAATGATAAGCCCTACATTTGTAGTATTAGGAGGTCAAAAAAGTGTCAAAATTTAAGTCTTTGCTTCTAATGTTCGGCACGCTAATTTTACTTAGTGGTTGTTCGAATGTAGAAGTATTTAATGCAAAAGGGCCAGTAGCAAGTAGTCAGAAGTTCCTGATTATTTATTCAATCATCTTCATGCTTGTTATTGTTGCTGTTGTACTTACCATGTTCGCTATTTTTATTTTCAAGTATAGCTACAATAAAAACAGCGAAACTGGTAAGATGCACCACAATTCTTTAATTGAAACAATTTGGTTTGTGGTACCTATCATTATCGTTATTGCTTTATCTATTCCAACAGTTAAAACTTTATACGATTATGAGAAACCACCAGAAAGTAAGGAAGATCCAATGGTTGTATACGCAGTAAGTGCTGGATACAAATGGTTCTTTGCTTATCCAGAACAAAAAGTAGAAACAGTGAATACATTAACTATTCCTAAAAATCGTCCTGTAGTCTTCAAATTGCAAGCTATGGATACGATGACAAGTTTCTGGATTCCTCAATTAGGTGGTCAAAAATATGCCATGACTGGCATGACAATGAATTGGACTTTACAAGCCGATGAAACAGGTACTTTCAGAGGACGTAACTCTAACTTCAATGGTGAAGGTTTCTCTCGCCAAACGTTTAAAGTTCACTCTGTAGACCAAAGTGAATTCGATTCTTGGGTTAAAGATGCTAAGAGCAAGCAAACACTTAGCCAAGATGAGTTTGATAAACAACTCTTACCAAGTACACCTAATAAAGAATTGACATTCAATGGTACGCATATGGCATTCGTTGACCCTGCAGCTGATCCAGAGTACATTTTCTACGCTTACAAACGTTATAATTATGTTCAAAAAGATCCTAACTTTGTAGCTGAAGAAGACTTGTACAAAGATGCTACTGATAAACCACAGAAACCAGCTCGTAAGGTTCAAATCACTAACGCTAACTATAAGCGTCATGGTATGAAACCTATGATTCTTGGTAACAATGATCCTTATGATAATGAATTCAAGAAAGAAGAGGATCATAACGCTAAGGAAATGGAAAAAATCAGTAAAAGCGCGAAAGACGAAAATGCGTCTAAATTTGGTAGCAAAGCAGACAATGATCATGGAGGTGGACATTAATGAATTTTCCATGGGATCAATTACTCGTTAAAGGTAACTGGATGATTACAATGGCACAAATCGGTGCGCCATTCCTAGTTATTGGTTTAATTGCAGTAATTACTTACTTCAAGTTATGGAAATATCTTTACAAAGAATGGTTCACATCCGTAGACCATAAAAAAATCGGTTTAATGTATTTAATTTGTGCTGTACTTATGTTCGTCCGTGGTGGTATTGATGCGTTACTTTTACGTACACAATTAACAATTCCAGATAATACTTTCTTGGAATCAAACCACTATAACGAAATCTTCAGTACGCACGGCGTTATCATGATTATCTTTATGGCTATGCCATTCATTTTTGGTTTATGGAACGTAGTTGTTCCACTACAAATTGGGGCTCGTGATGTGGCGTTCCCAGTTATGAATAACATTAGTTTCTGGTTATTCTTTGTTGGTATGATTTTATTCAACCTTTCATTCATTATTGGTGGATCACCAGCAGCTGGTTGGACAAACTATGCACCATTAGCTGGTGAATTTAGTCCAGGCCCAGGTGTTAACTATTACCTAATCGCTATACAGATTTCAGGTATTGGTACATTAATGACTGGTATTAACTTCTTTGTAACAATACTTAGATGTAAAACACCAACAATGAAATTCATGCAAATGCCAATGTTTACTGTAACTACATTTATTACGACTTTAATCGTAATTCTTGCGTTCCCAGTATTCACAATTGTACTTGCATTAATGACAGCTGACCGCATTTTTGGAACTGCATTCTTTACAGTTGCTGATGGCGGTATGCCAATGTTATGGGCAAACTTCTTCTGGGTATGGGGGCACCCTGAGGTTTATATCGTTATCTTGCCTGCATTTGGTATTTACTCTGAAATTATTCCAACATTTGCTCGTAAACGTTTATTCGGTCACCAAAGCATGGTGTGGGCAACTGCTGGTATCGCATTCTTAAGTTTCTTAGTTTGGGTTCACCATTTCTTCACAATGGGTAATGGTGCTTTAATCAACTCATTCTTCTCAATTTCAACAATGTTAATCGGTGTACCTACCGGAGTTAAACTCTTCAACTGGTTATTAACATTGTATAAAGGACGTATTACGTTCGAGTCACCTATGCTATTCTCATTAGCCTTCATCCCTAACTTCTTATTAGGTGGGGTTACTGGTGTAATGTTAGCGATGGCATCAGCTGACTATCAATATCATAATACTTATTTCTTAGTAGCTCACTTCCACTATACATTGGTTACTGGTGTAGTATTTGCCTGCCTAGCTGGTTTAATCTTCTGGTATCCTAAGATGATGGGTTACAAATTAAACGAAAAATTAAATGCATGGTGTTTCTGGTTATTCATGATTGGATTTAACGTATGTTTCTTACCACAATTCATTCTTGGATTAGACGGAATGCCTCGTCGTTTATACACTTACATGCCTTCTGATGGTTGGTGGTTATTAAACGTAATCTCTACTATTGGTGCATTATTAATGGCTGTTGGTTTCCTATTCTTAGTAGCAAGCATCGTATACAGTCATATCAAAGCTCCACGTGAAGCTACTGGAGATAACTGGGATGGTCTTGGACGTACTTTAGAGTGGTCAACTGCTTCTGCAATTCCACCTAAATACAACTTTGCTATCACTCCAGATTGGAATGACTATGATACATTTGTTGATATGAAAGAACATGGTCGTCATTATTTAGATAACCATAACTATAAAGACATTCATATGCCAAACAATACACATACTGGTGTGTTTATGGGTATATTCATGTTATTAGGTGGTTTCTTCTTAATCTTTGAAACGATCGTCCCTGCTATAATTTGTTTAGTAGGTATTCTTGGTTCATTAGTTTACCAAAGTTTCGTTCAAGATCATGGTTATCATATCCCTGCTTCTGAAGTTGCTGAAAATGAAGCTCGCTTAAGAGAAGCTCGTATTAAAGAAAGGGAGGCTGTAGGTCATGAGTCATGATACAAATACTGTTGATTCACGTACGCACGAAGGTCAATTAAATAAACTTGGCTTCTGGATTTTCCTTACAGCCGAATTCTCGTTATTCGGCACCTTATTTGCAACGTTATTAACGTTGCAACATGGTGGCGATTACGCAGGCAAAATGACAACTGAATTATTCGAGTTACCGCTTGTATTAATTATGACATTTGCCTTATTAATCAGTTCTTACACATGTGGTATTTCAATTTATTACATGCGTAAAGAAAAACAAAACTTAATGATGTTTTGGATGATTCTTACAGTACTTTTAGGTTTAGTGTTCGTTGGATTCGAAATTTACGAATTCGCTCACTATGTTTCTGAAGGTGTAACACCACAAATTGGATCTTATTGGTCTAGTTTCTTCATCCTATTAGGTACACATGGTGCCCACGTTTCATTAGGTATTGGCTGGATCATTTGTTTATTAATCCAAGTAGCTACACGTGGTCTTAATAAATACAATGCTCCAAAATTATTTATCGTAAGTTTATACTGGCACTTCTTAGATGTTGTTTGGATCTTCATCTTTACTGCCGTATATATGATAGGGATGGTGTATAGCGGATGAATACAATCGTAAAACATACAGTTGGCTTTATAGCCTCAATCGTCTTGACGTTATTAGCAGTTTTCGTAACTCTATACACAAACATGACATTCCATGCTAAAACAACAATCATCTTTGGCTTTGCATTTATTCAAGCTGCAGTTCAATTATTAATGTTCATGCACTTAACTGAAGGTAAAGATGGTCAAGTACAATCGTTCAAAGTTATCTTTGCGATTATCATCACATTAGTGACTGTTGTTGGTACGTATTGGGTTATGCAAGGTGGACATTCTCACCACTTATAATTTAATATTTATCTCACTAAAAGAACCTGTTATGAAACGCCTTAGCGTTTCAAACAGGTTCTTTCTTTATACTTTCATTTACTATCTTAGATAAGTTATCTTTATATTAAACCAATCATTATATAGGAGATGAATTGAATAATGCGTTTACCATTAATTATAGATACAGACCCAGGTATTGATGATGCAGCTGCATTAAGTGTCGCCCTATTACATCCATCTTTTGATGTTAAAATGATATCTACTGTTAACGGAAATGTTGGTATCGAAAAAACGACTGCAAATGCGCTAAAATTAAAAACTTTCTTCAACAGTGACGTACCCGTTCATAGAGGTGCTACAAAACCATTAATAAGTAAGGTTATTGATGCTAGTCATGTTCATGGAGAAAGTGGTATGGATGGTTATGACTTCCCTTCTATATCAATAAATCAATTAGCATCAACTAATTCAATAACTGCAATGAGAGATATTCTCTTACAAACAGACACCCCTATCACAATCGTTGCTCTAGGACCACTGACGAACATTGCTTTATTAATAAGTACATTTCCAGAAGTTAAAGATTTTATTAAGGAAATTGTCTTAATGGGTGGTAGCGCTGGACGAGGTAATGTAACGCCGCTTGCTGAATTTAATATTTATAGCGATCCTGAAGCAGCTCATATTGTGTTTAATAGTGGCCTCCCTATCACAATGATTGGCCTTGATTTAGCGCGACAATCTTTATTAACGCATGATTATCTAGCGTCATTCGAACATATGAGTCGAACAAGTGCAATGCTTTATCAACTCTTTCAACATTATAGAGAAAAGGATTTTGCTCAAGGGTTAAAATTATATGACGTCTTTACTGTACTCTATCTACTCGACACAGAAAGTTACGAAACACATCTGGCTGATGTACAAATCGAACTACAAGGCACACTGACTAGAGGTGCTACAGTTGTCGATTTTGATTCTCCATATCCAAACTGTACAATCGTTACATCAAGTTTAAATGATAACTACCTTTCCATATTCAAAAACACACTTAAATAAAAACTATGGGAGTGAAGAACGACTTCAATATGATTTCGTTTCTCCACTCCCAATTTATTTTTGGAATATTTTTATGTCCTTCCTATTATTAGGCCCTTCTCCAATAAGGATAACTAAAGTTGATAAAACTTAATTTAAAGGTCCTCTCACTCTAGCCAGCTAATATCGATATTATATAGCCCTATAGGTTAACGTTGCCTCAAATGCACGACTTTAGTTACTTCGTTTCATAAATATTTTGACCTAATAATTGATAGTAAATATGTGAAATCGTCGACTCATTGGATAGCTTAGCATTATCAACTTTATTAGTCGCTAATACAATAATGTAGTCTTTATTAAAGTACACAGTAAATATTTGACCAAAAAATACACCATTAATTCGATTGACTTGTGGTGTCGCATAGAATCCATATCTATATGACTCTGGGTATTTAGTACTTCCAATTTCTTGAAGCAATGAGGTTGTCACCGTTTGATTAAAAATATTGTTTTGCTGTAAGTCATTAACTAATCGTGCCATATCATGCGTAGACATGTATAAATTCCCAGCACCGTAGTATTGCTCTAAAATATTAGGTTTCATCTTTTTTAATTTATTATTTTTAACTTTATAACCCGTAGCCATATTCTCTTTAAAAGGCTTTTCATTAAAGAAAGCACTGTGTTCTAAGTGATAAGGTTCAGCTAAATATTTATAGTAATTTTCTACATAAGATTGATGTGTGACTGATTCGATAACCTGTGCTAATACTAAATAATTCGCATCATTATATAAATGTTTATGATAATACTTATTGTTGATCCCTCTTCTTTGAATATCGTGTACTGCTCCATCTAAACTTTTAGTATCTGGATTAGCACTAAATTTATATAAACCACTTCTATGTAACATTAAATCTTTCAGGGTAATGGTTTTATTTGTCTTGAACCAAGGTAGATATTTCGTAACAGAATCATTCATATTTATTTTGTTTGATAATTCTAAATGCTTGAGTATTAAGCCAGTAGTAAATTTTTGTGCTGAGCCAATTAAATACATCGTATTTGTGTTGTTCTTTTTCTTACTACCCAAATTTTGGTAACCGTAGCCTTTATCAAGCATTAACTTCCCATCTTTTAAAACTGTAATCGATCCATTAAAATGAACATTCTTTAAATATGTATTAATTTGTTTAATACTATGATCATCCGCTTGAACCGTTTTTAACTTAGGCGCCTTTTTGTGGTGTTTATCTCTATGTTCAATATAAGTCTTATTATCGTTCACATTATTATATGCACTATCTTTAATACTGTAATTAGTCACTTTAACGACAAATAATATGACGAGAAGCACTAATACGATTAATACTAAAATAAAAGCTATAATTTTTAATTTGTTATTTTTCATGAGGTCCCTCTTACATCTAAAATAGAAGCGTGTCTAAATCAAAAACTATTCTATCTATATTATTTTTTTATTCATTCAACATTTTATATTATATAACACAACATCATTGAATTCATCTTTCTTTAATCATACACGCATCATTTTTAAATTCATCATACTTTAGTATGATAAAGTATAGATTAATGCAACGAAATCTCTTTTTTTAATTTTATTTTAATTATGTAAATCTTGTATTAAAATTAAAGTTGTAATTTTCTCCAAAAAGTAATACAATTTAAGGCTATGAGAGTATAGAACATATTAATTCAATTCATTTTAACACCTTTGACTATAAACAAATTACGAAAACTAAAAACTTTATCTTTGATTTTTATGATTTTGCTTAAACAAGCACATAGTTGTGTTTATTTTTCGAATTATAAAATCACTTATAAAAGATAATATGTATAGGAGCAAATGCTATGAACCGATTTTTAAAATATTTTATGATGCTACTCACATTAGTATTAATCGTTGTTCCTGTAATTTTTATCATCAATTTGTACAAAACTTCTGAAAGTGCAATGCAAGACTCTTATGATAAGACTGATTCAAAACGTCAGTCGAGCATTCGAGAAGGTAAAGTAAATCCTTCTAAAGACGCCGTATCAATCTTATTCTTAGGTATCGATGATAATGAAGGTCGCCGAAAAAATGGCCAAACTACGGAACACTCTAGAACAGATTCAATGATTCTTTCTACCTTTAGTCCTGACAAACGTCAAATTCGCTTACTGAGTATCCCACGTGATACGATTAGCTACATTCCTAAAGTTGGTTATTACGATAAAATAACGCATGCACATGCTTATGGTGGTCCTGTAGCTGCAATGGATTCTGTCGAAGCTACTCTAAATGTTCCAGTTGATTACTATGTACGTGTGAATATGGATGCGTTTGTTGAAGCAGTAGATGAACTTGGTGGGATCTATTACGACGTTCCTTATGACTTAAATGAACCAAATACAGACGACAGTGGTAGAATTAAAATAAAAAAAGGATACCAAAAACTGAACGGTGACGAAGCGTTAGCTGTTGCAAGAACAAGACACCATGACTCTGACTTAAAACGCGGCGAAAGACAAATGGATTTAATTAAATTGCTATTCCAAAAAGCTAAAAGTTTAGATTCATACGATAAATTAGATGACTTAGTACAAATTGTCGGAAAAAATGCCAAACATAATTTAACCGCTTCTGAAATTAAATCACTCGCATCTATGTATTTATCTGATGACATTGAATTTAAAACATCTCAACTTAAAGGTGAAGATGATTACCTACAAAACATTTACTATTACAATCCGAGCGTAAGTAATATTATGAAATATTCAAATATATTGCGTTCTGATTTAGGACTATCTAAAATAACAGATAAGGATGATTTCTTAGATCAACGTGTAATTAAACATTACGGCACACTAGTACCACTTACACCTCTTGATCAGTCATTATTGAAAAATAATCAAAAAGATACATCTTCTACTGATGATAGTACTGAAAATACAA
Source organism: Staphylococcus sp. HMSC34C02 (assembly GCF_001838705.1). Lineage (NCBI taxonomy): Bacteria > Bacillati > Bacillota > Bacilli > Caryophanales > Staphylococcaceae > Staphylococcus > Staphylococcus sp. HMSC34C02. The sequence continues at coordinate 7,048 of NZ_KV838584.1, read as the reverse complement.
CTGAAACACAGTCAACAGAAACAGATAATTCAAATTCATACGGTGGTTATGACCAAAATAGTCAGGGTACTACGCAAAACGATAATTACAATCAAACCAACAATTTTAATCAGACAAATCAATCCGATTCATTTAATAACAACCAAAATCAAACGAATCAATTATATTAATTGGGAGGATCACATACTATGTCACGTAAAACATATGAAAAAGCTGCTAACATTAACGGCATGTTCAATGTTTTAGAGCAACAAATTATTCATAGCAAAGACATGGCTTTATTCAGAAGTGAGTTCTTTTACGTAAACCACGAACATCGCGAAAATTATGAAGCCCTTTTAGTTTACTACGGTGAGAATTCAATTAACCCTATTGTAAATGGCGCATGTTATATTCTTGCCCTACCTGAAATTTTCAATAAAGTGGATGTTTTTGAATCAGATTTACCATTCTCTTGGGTCTACAATGAGAATGGTATCACCGAGACAATGCAAAGTATTAGCGTACCTCTTCAATATCTCATTGCTGCAGCATTAGAAGTGACTGATGTTAACATATTTAAACCTTCAGGCTACACAATGGGCATGAATAACTGGAATATTGCTCAAATGAGAATATTTTGGCAATATAGCGCCATTGTTCGCCAAGAAGCATTATAAAAAACGATATTCCTACTCCTTTTTACTTATTGTTTGTAAAAAGGAGATTTTTTCTGTATATAAATCAGATAGAATAACTTTATAATTTTTTTAATTTGAATTTTTTAAATTTTTAATAATTATATCTATAGGGGGCTTTGAAATGTTTGAAATCGTAAAAAATAAAGACATGTTATCAGATTGTTTTTACATAAGACAAGAAGTATTTGTAAAAGAACAAGGTGTTCCTTTGGAAAATGAATTAGATTCATTTGAAGAAAGTTCAACACATGTTATTGGGTATAATACAAATCATATGCCATTTGCATGTGCAAGGTTTAGACCATATAATGACGCTGCTAAAGTAGAGAGAGTTGCTATTCTAAAAGATTATAGAAAAGATGGATATGGTAAAACTTTAATGCACGCCATCGAACGTTTTGCGAAAGATCAAGGATATCAACAATTAGTATTAAATGCACAAGTACAGGCACAAGGTTTTTACGAGAAACTAGGTTATATGTCAACAGGCGACATTTTTATTGAAGAAAATATCGATCATATCAAAATGTATAAGAATATATAAACAGGGTACATTCAAATTACATGTATTATATGTAATTTTTTAATTTCGTTAACCTATTTGATAAATGTGCTTTTAATTATTAATTCTACCCCGCTAACCCCTTAGTAAATTCATAATTTGTTTAATATAAGTAAGAAAGTATTAAAGTTAGTTTACAAATAAGTTAAATCAAATCATAGCAAATTTTAAAATACTATAATGGAATTGTAACTATACTAATAACGAGGAGTAACAATATGACCAAAAAGTTTAATTTAAAATTTCCTTCCATGATTGCAATCACTTTATTTGGTGCTGCATTTACAACACAACAAGCACATGCAGCTGAAACGAATCAAAATTCTAATAACACAAATAATGTGATTGACGATCAACAAAATATAAAAAATGCTGAACAGGCTAAAAAAGAAGTAACGAATTCAGCACAAAATGTTTCAGGTGTACAAACATATCAAAATCCTGAAAATGTAAAAGCATCTGTTGCTACAGCAAGTAAAACATACGATGCTAAATTAGATAACTTAAATACAGTTGATACGTCATCACAAAATCAACAAGGTGCACAAAAACAAAATACAGCTAATACAAATACAGCAGATTCAAATAGTACGTCAGCTAAAGTTCAAAACAATGAACAACAAGCATCAACATTAAACAAAGTAGACCAAAAAGAGAATACGACTCAAACGCAAAATAATGTGAATACGAATAATCAAACATCACAAGCTTCTGTAAATGTTTCAGAAGTATCTGAACAACAAACAAATGAGCGTACGTCTGCGAATACAAACCAAGAAGCTACACAAGATGTTAAAAACCAAAATAATACAATTGATGAAAGTTCACAACAAACAGCACGTTTAACTTCATCAAATAAAAATAATACAAATCAATCAACTGTTACTCCAACTCAATCTAATCAAGCAGCTCAATCAAAGCAACAAACAGAGCATAAACAAACTAATACTGAGAACATTAGTACTTATAGTGATAACGCGACAAATGCTACGCAATCAAATGTAGCGCAAGCTAAATCGTCGAAAGTAGCTAATTCTGAAAATACAACAACGACAAAAGCTTCAACAAAAGCAACAACGAAAGCTTCAACGAATGCTACTCAAACGTCAGCAACACACAACGCGCAATCGGGTTATTCTGGATTTAGATCAGTTGGTGGCAAAGGTGGTTCAGCAACACCCGTAAAAACAGTAAAACGTTATGCTGCTAGAGCAACGACATCATCGTTACCAAAATATAAACCACAAGTTAGTTCATCAATTAACAATTATATTCGTTCAAATAACTTACAAGCACCTAAGATTGAAGAAAATTATTCATCATACTTCCCTAAATATGGCTATCGTAATGGTGTAGGTCGACCTGAAGGTATTGTAGTTCATGATACTGCTAATGATAATTCAACAATTGATGGCGAAATTAATTATATGAAAAATAATTACAATTCAGCATTTGTTCATGCATTTGTTGATGGCAACCGTATCATTGAAACTGCCCCTACTGACTACTTATCATGGGGTGCAGGTCCGCAAGCTAATAATCGTTTCATCAATGTTGAAATTGTGCATACACATGACTATGTTTCATTTGCTAAGTCAATGAATAACTATGCAGATTATGCTGCAACACAATTACAATATTACGGTTTAAAACCTAACAGTGCTGAGAATGACGGTCAAGGTACCGTATGGACACACTATGCTATCAGCCGTTTCTTAGGTGGCACGGATCATTCAGATCCACACGCTTATTTACAAAATCATAACTATTCTTATAACGAATTATATGATTTAATTAATGAAAAATATTTAATCAAAACGGGTCAAGTCGCACCTTGGGGTACAACTTCAAGTAATAGCGGTTCATCTAATACAAATAAAGGTGGCTCAAGTAATAGTGGTTCAACTACTACATCACCTAAATTAACTGTTAATGCTAATACTGGACTAGCTCAAATTAAAACAAATAATAGTGGCTTATACACAACCGTTTATGATGCTAAAGGTAAAGCTACAAATCAAGTGCATAACACTCTATCTGTTACTAAATCTGCTACACTTGGCAAAGACAAATACTATTTAGTATCTGACTATAATAGCGGTAAAGTATACGGTTGGGTTAAACAAGGTGAAACGATTTATAACACTGTAAAATCACCTGTAAAAGTTAACCAATCATACAATATTAAATCTGGTACTACATTATATACAGTACCTTGGGGTAATTATAATCAAGTAGCTGGAACGGTTTCTAAATCAAATACTGCACCATTTAAAGCAACAAAATCACAACAAGTAGGCCAATCCACTTATTTATTTGGTTCATTAAATGGTAAAAATGGATGGGTTAGCAAAGCTTTCCTAACTGATATAACTAAACCAACATCAGGCAGTAAAACACCAGCAGTAGACAACACATTAAAAGTGTCTAACCTTAAAAATACTTTAGGTCAAGTTTCTACTAAGAATAAAGGATCATATACAACTGTTTATGATAAGAACGCAAAAGCAAATGCTACGCTTGGTGGTAAGACGTATAACATCACTAAGAAAGCTACGTTAAACAATAAAGATTATTACTTAATTTCTGATTATAATGGTAATACTTCAAGAGGTTGGATTCCGGCTTCAGAAATTACTGTTAAGTCTTCAACACCTACCAAGACAACTGCCACTTATTACAATATTAAAGGTAATGCCAATATTTATGACACACCTTGGGGAACAGCTAAACAAGTTAAAGCTACAGTTCCATCTAGTGGCAAACAATTAAAATCAATTGATAACCTTAAAGTAGGAAATGAAACATACCTACATGGTGTAATCAATAATATTTGGGGTTGGATTAAATCAACTGATGTGCAACAAGCACCTAAAGTAAACGCTAAGATTGCAATGAATACAAAAGCTACTAAACCATCTACATCTTCAACACAAACAGTGTCTAAAGTAGCTCAAGTTAATGCAAATAACAGTGGTGCACACGCAACTGTTTATGATAAAACTGGTAAAAATGCGTCTAAATATGCAAATCGTACTTTCAATGTTTCTAAAGAAAAAACAGTTAATGGTAATACGTATGTGTTACTTCAAAACACGACACAAAATACACCTTTAGGTTGGTTTAATGTTAAGGACTTAAATATTCAAAATTCAAGTTCTGTACAAAAAACATCAGGCACATACAAAATTAATAATAAAAATAATGGACTTTACTCAATCGCATGGGGTACAAATCAACAACGTTTAGACAATAAAGACTTAGCTAATCAATCATTTAAAGTATCTAAATCTGTTGTTGTAGGCAATACATCTTACTTATATGGTACTGTTAATGGTAAAACAGGTTGGATTGCTAAAGATGACTTAACATCATCTAATACATCATCAAATACTGGTGAAAAGTATCAATATGAATTCATTATTAATAACTATAATGGTTTTTATTATGATGATCCTACCTCTGTAAAAGCAACTTCATTAAAAGCATTTAATGAACAAATTTTCCAAGTAACGAACCGTAAAGTCATCAATGGTAAAACTTGGTATTATGGTAAATTAAGCAATGGTAAGTATGTATGGATTAAAGATACTGATTTGAAGAAAGAATTAGTTAAATATTCAAAATCATATAGAACTTTAAATCAAGCTGTGTCACTTCAACAAAATGCTTATGGCGCACCTCCACAAGTTCAAAGAAACGGTTATGGTTGGTCTAATGCTACTTATAGTGAAATTAAAAATGCGATGAACCCTGAACGATTAGCTAAAGATGAAACACTTAAGTACCAATTCTTACGTTTAGATCGTCCACAAAACATTTCTGTAGCAAGTTTAAACCAATTACTTAAAGGTAAAGGTGTACTTGAGAATCAAGGACAAGCATTCAGTCAAGCGGCTGCCACTTCAGGTATTAATGAAATTTACTTAGTTGCACACGCGTTAATTGAAACAGGTAATGGTCAATCTCAATTAGCTAAAGGTGCTAATATTGTAAATAATTATGTTACTACTAAGAGTACTACAAAATATCACAACGTATTTGGTATAGCTGCATACGATGCTAATCCACTATACAGTGGCATTAACTATGCTAAACAAGCTGGTTGGAACTCAGTATCTAAAGCTATTATTGGTGGTGCTAAATTTATAGGCAAAGACTATATTAAAGCTGGACAAAATACATTATACAAAATGCGTTGGAATCCAGATCACCCTGCTACGCATCAATATGCAACTGATATTAACTGGGCTAATATCAACGCTCAATATTTAAAACAACTATACAGTGAGATTAAAGCAGTTGGTAAATACTTCGATATCACAAGTTATACTAAATAATGACATTCTTCAGTCAAATAACTGGAAGATAGAATGGTTAAAAAACTAGAAAAGTTAAGGCTGGGACATTTGATTTTGTCCCAGCCTTAATAATGTAAACGATCATTCTTCTACTATGCTCATAAATTAAGCCATAACGTTAAAATGATCTTCTAACAAGATTCATTAAAACGTTATGGCTTATTTTCTTAAATATATATATGACGGCTATTCAGTTTGTCTAATAACTGATTTAGACTTTGTATTTCCTCTTTACTTAGACATTGGCAACGTGCTTCTATTAATTCACATCTTGCAGTATTGATTTGTTGAATTAAATTACGCGCTTCTTCTGTTAGACATAAGTCTTTGCAACGTAAATCTTCATGTGATTGTTGACTTGTGATATAGCCTTTCTGAACTAATTTCTTAATCCATCTAGAAACAATAGATTGTTCTCTGCTAATCTTCATCGTTAAATCATATTGTGATAAACAATCAAAGCTATATAATATACGCAATAATTCTAGTTGATCATTTGTAATGTCCGTGCGTTGTCCAAATCGTCTGTTAACCAAATTCAGGTCATTATTTGTTAGTGTAATAAGTTTTTCTAGTTGATTATACATTGTTGTTCTACTCCACTTTTGTAATTGATAATACTATTATACTATGATTTTTTTATATGTCATGTACTTTCAATATTTTGTCACAATACATATCTCAATAATTCAATTTTAATTTCATTCAGTTTAACTCACCATTAAGGCAAACGTGAAATTTAACGAAACATTGCTTGAGCTTGACATTTCTATTGTTTTTTATAGTTCGGGTTATCTTTATTAAGGAAATAATTACCTGCATTTAAATAGCTTGCAAATGCAGACCACATGACATACGGAATTTGTAATAAACCTGCAATGCGATGTATTTTAAACATTGAAATTGTATTAACGACGACAGAGATAAACAACATCATACTTTCAATAAAGGCAATGCCTCTAACTTTCTTTTTAAAGTATAGTATTGACCATAAATAATTTAAGGCTAACTGACTATAGTGAGTCACTTTAATCTTAGTCGTCTGTTCATTATTTTTCGTAGTGAGTAAATAAGAAACGCCCATGAGTACATATAAGATTGGCCAAACAATTGGAAAAGCTTTTGTAGGCGGTGAAAATGGTGGCTTTCTAAATTGGTTATAATCCTCTTTTGATTCTTTCGCTATGACTCGACCAATGATACTCCCACCTAACATTGGATGTAACAATTTAAACGTATTTTTTAATATATTAATGGTAATCCTCTCCTTTTGCTTATTAACTTCCTCTTCCCTATTCAAAAAATAATATTCATAGTTGAAATAATTATCTTAAAATCAAATAAAATGTATATCAAAGGAGTCCTGGACATAAATACTATAATGCAGCTATTTTGCAAATTCGCAGTAGCAGACTGAACTGAGAAGGCGCTTAAATCAAGCTTTT
>NZ_KV838583.1:155665-163091 GCF_001838705.1 Staphylococcus sp. HMSC34C02 | reverse complement strand
AGTCATCAGTCCAATTTATTATAGAGCCTATTTTTTATGTTAATTATAAAATGCTCAAACTAAAATACCTATTAATCAGGAATGTGCTTATTTTAATGTTAAAACAGTTTTTTGTACATTGATATAAAGTTATAACCGCACACGTTGCAGACAGTGAATATAAATTAACGTATTACATTCATATCATCGAGTGGGATACATATAAGTATTGACTATAATTTTAAAAAATCTATAATTGAAAATGAATATCAATTGAAAATGAATATTAATTAAAAATTAAAGGATGATATTATGAAAAGATTATTTGGAATTTTATTATGTAGTTTGTTTATTTTGACTGCGTGTTCAGCATCTGTCGATAAAACAAGTAACTCGACTAAGACTAAAGACTATAAAATTGAAAATGGTAAAACACTGAAAGTACCAGAGAAACCTAAAAGAGTTGCTGTTTTAACCGGATTTTATGTCGGTGATTTTATAAAGTTAGGAATCAAACCAATTGCTGTTTCAGATATAACTAAAGATTCTTCAATTTTAAAACCTTATTTAAAAGGGGTTGATTATATTGGAGAAAATGATGTTGAAAAAGTTGCTAAAGCAAAACCAGATTTAATAGTTGTAGATGCTATGGATAAAAATATTAAAAAATATCAAAAAATAGCGCCAACAGTCCCATATACATACAATAAATACAATCATAAAGAAATATTAAAAGAAATAGGCAAGTTGACTAATAATGAGGATAAAGCCAAAAAATGGATTGAAGAGTGGGAAGATAAAACTAGAAAAGATAAAAAAGAAATTCAAAGTAAAGTAGGTCAAGCAACAGCTTCTGTGTTTGAACCGGATGAAAAGCAAATATACATATATAACTCTACATGGGGTCGTGGTTTGGATATTGTTCATGATGCATTCGGTATGCCAATGACAAAGCAATATAAAGATAAATTACAAGAAGATAAAAAAGGTTATGCTTCCATTTCAAAAGAAAATATTAGTAAATATGCTGGTGATTATATATTTTTAAGTAAACCTTCATACGCAAAATTTGATTTTGAAAAAACACATACATGGCAGAATATTGAAGCTGTAAAAAAAGGACATGTAATTTCATATAAAGCAGAAGATTATTGGTTTACAGATCCTATTACATTAGAACATTTGAGAAGTAAATTAAAAAAAGAAATTTTAAATAAATCTCACTAGAAATAAGTTATAAAAATTTCTTATGTATTAATAACAATATTTTTAAGAGTGATTAAATGAAACAACTGGATTAATATTTTGCACTAACTTTGATAAGTAATATAAGCATTGTTATGACAACAGTTATATAGGTTTTTACATTAATAAATAAAAGCTTTAATGAACTCCCACCGTCTCCACTATGTAGGGAGTGGGAAAGAATTCTTTTAAATTCGTCGTCCACTCCCAGCTTGCTTAGCTTGTAGAATTTCTTAGTGAAATTCTCTTTGTTGGGGCCCCCGCCCGCAAGGATGACTAGAACTGAGAAAAGCTCGATTTAAGCGCCTTCTCAGTTCAGTCAGCTACTGCAGATTTCCAAAATACATCATTATTTTATATATGTCCCAGTCTCTTTTGGTTTTGTATTTAAACGTTTCTAGGTTAGAATATATAAATGATGTTGTATTTATTATATAAAATTATTATAATATAATTAAGTCAACGACCATGCGTGGACTTTAAAAAACAAAATCATGTACAGTAGTAGCCGTCTGCTATGAGACTAGGCATTATAATTGAATATCATAGTGTTGATATAGAGATATGATTAATGAGTGATTAGTCATATCTCTTTTTACATATGCAAACATACAAATCAAACCATCACATTAATGTGTAATGAACTAAAGTTAACCCTTATAAGTAGAAGAGGTGGTTATTTGAGATATGTGAATAACGAGAAACATAGACATGCTTTAATCAGTCAATTAACTGAGAACCAAAGAGAAATACTGTTTAAGTATTAAAAATACAGAAAAAAGAATATATTAATTAATGATATGTATCGCTATTCAGAAGAGTGGGAACTTATCGACTTTAAAGTAAATGAAAATTACAGAACGAGTTGTAATGATACGCCATTATATTGTGAATGCGGAAAAGAATTAAAGTATCAATATATACTTCGATCAAAGTCAAAAGATACTATTATAAAACTTGGGATTGAACATTTTAAAGAACATAGTGGCATTCCGAATCGTATTGCTTATCAGGTTAGAAAGAATATGTTCTTGTTAGATGATTGGTTGGATGATGTACTCTTAAATCATGATAAATTGATGAATGATTCAGAGTATCATCGTAAAGTGATAAACATGTATAAAGAGTGGAATACGATCTCTGAGTCAGACGTGGAAGAATTTAATGCGAATTCATCAAAGCCTATTACGAGTAAGAATATTGAATTAATTAATGATTTTAAAAAGTATAGTATGGCTTTGCCCACTAACATCGAACAGAAAGTCTTTGCTTTGATTGATTATTTTCATAGAAAGAAATATCTTGCGTATATAGAAGAACTAGAACGAGAAAGACGTATTCAAAGAGAAAAAGAACAGGAAGCATTGAGAAAAGAGCGAGAGTTAAAACGACAGCAATTATTAAAAGAGGCTGAAGCACGTAATAGTCAAAAAAGAAAAATTATGGCAAAAGAAAAGGCAGATAAGATGTTAATTGCTGAATGTAGAGTAAAAATAACAAAGTTATTAGAAGTGCAAAATGTGATTGATATCACTACAATTTATAATGAATGTAAAATAGAGATAGACGAATTATTAAAATCGCATGTTAATACAAAGATTGTAAATGATATCGTAAATTCTATTAATAGATACACGATGTATACTGTGAAGTTCCAAAACAATAAGCTATTTAAAGCGTGGACTAAGCGTTTTTGATAAGCAACATAGTCATATCCAAAATATATTGAATGAGCGCAACTAAATTATATTATATTTATTAGTCTTGAAATATTTAATAAAAATGTTATAATATAAATGTCAACGACAATGCGTGGACGTTATAAACCGAAATACATTGCATAGCTAAGAATAAGTTTTAAATAACTTAGGAAAGAGAGCAAGTAGGACTTGTTCTCTTTTTAGTCAACGGTCGTGCGTGGACTTTAAAACAAGTACATTGATTATCGGATTTGAAATGCAAATTTCAATAAATGTAGACGAAGCGTTAGAACGAAAGGTTCTAACGCTTTTTTAAAGATTCTTCAACATAAATAATATGATAATGCTATTTGGAAAATTTGCAGTAGCTGACTGAATTGATAAGACACTTAAATTAAGCTTTTCTCAGTACAGTCGGGCCTCAGCAACGAGAATTTCGAAAAGAAATGCCACAAGCAGTGAAAGCTGGGGTTCGGGGCCCCAGCAACGAGAATTTCATAAAGAAATTCTACAAGCAGTGAAAGCTGGGGTTAAAAAGGATTTAAAGTTCTGCACCACGCTTCAATGATGTTACATCCAATTTCGATGTGGTATATATATAGTAAGCAGACTAAAGTCAGCATGATGAACTAAGACAACTCGTTAGTAAAGGAGCTGTTGTAATATGGAATTATTAACGAAAGCGATTAGTTTTATGATGTCATCTCTTTCTACATGGCTAGGAAGTAAAGATTTATTAAAAGATGTCGGAAAACTATTTGATAAAGATCACAATTGAAAGTAAGTCAACGTATCGTTTTAGGCATATGTAAAAACAAAAAACTAGCATTTACGTGTTTCAATAAATGAAACACGTAAATGCTAGTTTTGCTATTAGTTATCGTTAATTTTTTTACCATCTGTACGATCTGATTCGCCTTTGTCTTTATGCGCGTTAGGATTGTCTTTTTTGTCAGAACTTTTCTTAACATTGTCTACTGGGTCATCATTATTACCGCATGCCCCTAATAATAAAAAACTTGAAAGCAGTACAAAAGCTACTTTTTTCATATGTGTCACCCTTTGTTTAATTATATTTAATATCTAATTGATATAAATAATATTAATATAAGTATGTCACACTTTTCTAAAAATTCAACAGTTAATAATAATTTATAAATTCAATTAAATCGAATAAATGAGATAAGCTACGTCATTGTTATCTCATTCACTGAGTGACAAGGCTAGTTACAGTGAATATAGAAAACACGCTATTTCACTGTTAATTAATTTGTACTATTATCTGTCTCATTAGTATTACTTTCTGCTGATGTATCATTACTTCTAAACTGTCCATTTGCACTATCTTCAGAATAACTTTGGACCTGATTATCATCTGCTTGATTTTCGGTTTTTGACTGGTCCTCAGCACTTGAGTTGTTGACTGTAGAAGCATTCTCGTTTGAACTGTTGTGATCGCCATTATTAGTGTTGTTATTTATATTTCTGCCATTTTGATTATAAGATTGGTTTGAGTTGTTTGATTGATTTGAATTTTGATTATTGACTGCATTGTTTTGTGTAGTTCCTTGTTGTGTAGAAGGTGTTTCATTAGTTGATTGTTCAGCGGTTGGTTGTTCTTGTTGTGTGCCTTGCTGTTCTTGAGTATTTGCTTCCTTATTAGCTGATGTTTCTTCAGAGCGATTTTGTTCTTCTTGAGTAACATTACTATCATCTTTATCGTTATTATTATCTTTTTTGTCTTTGCTTTGTTTATCCTTATCTTTATCTTTTTCTTTAGACGATTTATCCTCTTTAGAGTGTGTTGCGTGATTTTCAGATGGATTGTTACTTTCAATCATTTTATGAATGCCTAAAGCAAGCATGCTAAGTAAAATAATCGTAATAGCCATTGCGAAATATTTTAAATAGTTTTTATTTTTAAAAACTGCCACAATAGCGAATAAAATTAAAATAATCGCTATGATTAATAATACCGTGCCTGTATAGAACAACAGTTTCTCCATAGGCTACCTCCATTTAATTTACATTATTAATTGCATTGTACTACACATATTATAAAATACATATTACCTTGTAATTAACATCTAATTACTATTTGAAAACAGTAGTGTAAAGGCTTTATGTATCACACTAATTGACTCTATCGTAAATGTTAATTTCCTCATTCTCTTTACTGACAGAAACATATAGTTTTTCATCATTAAGTTGTGTTTCATTCGATGTTTGATTTAAGTCGATTTCTGCTAATATTCTAAATGCACCATTATGATAAGGTTCAACTATAGAGATTTCATTTTCATATGCTTGAACCATTAATTGTCTATGTGATTGATTATTAATTTTCCAGTTAGTCATATATTCACCTTTTTCATAAAAATAAAACTACGTTAGTCATAGTCTAACGTAGCGGTTTAATTATTTAAAACTTTGTTCTATCTCCGTGAAAGCTTTGTTAGTAATCGTAATATCGTCAATTCTATCTGCTGTTAGTTGTCCATCTAGATAACCATGATCAATGAGTACTTTACAATTCTCTAAAAAATCATCATATTCACGATCACAGAAATAATCGTCTTGTGTTTTTATACTATTACCAAAATAATTTGCTTCATTTTCTGACTGACCTTCATTAGAACGTTCCATATATAATTTATAAAATTTCGCTATTGTATATTTTTGTTCTTGAGTTAATGTTTCTAACATAACACGTTCCCCCTCACTATAGTACTTTATACCCAATTTAAATAGGGGTGAAAACGTAGTGAGGGTAGCTTAGCACCTGAGAATAGATTATTGAGCGTTTTCAATGCCTTGATTAACTGCTTTGGCAAATTTGTAGAACGTACGGGTGTAGTTGTCTGGGTTCGATCTTGTTTGTTGATCCAGTTGTTTATCTTTAAAAAACAGTGCACGTTGTCCGGTTGTTAATTCAAGTTGTACGCCGGTATCATTGTCATTTCTATTAATGATATTGGAGGATGATGTCGCCTCAATACCTTTAGGACTCTTTTGAACTGTGAAACCTTTACGTTTTAATGATTTTGTGATTGATTTGGCTAATTGTTTATCTTTGCCGCCAACGTAAACAATTGGATCTTCACCTGCATAGCCATGAATGGATATAGTCTCTTCGGAGTGGTCCAACATTTTTAGGAGGGTTGGTTCATCAAATACAGTTGAAGTAATATGCAAACGTTCATTATGTTTAGGCATTAATCCTTCAAAAGTATAAAAATCATACTTACCTAGATTGGCCACACGACGAGCGAGTTCAGTCGTACCTGGTTCAATACCGCCGCCGTGAATAGCCGTAACAAGGATGTGATTATCTTTGCGGTTTTTTGTTTTAACACGCCAGTCTTTACCTTCTGTTGTATCATCTTTTAATTCTTGAAAACTTGAATAATAATCTAGTGAGCGATTTTGTTTTTCTTCACGCGTTTTATAAAGTATAAATGCAATCGCTATAATAGCAATAATTAAGACAGTAACAAATAAATAATATACTTTTGAATACCAGTTTTTTCTTTTTCTCATATGACCTTCCTTTTTAAATGAAATAATAAAAATGTGTAAATTAACTTTTATATTATAAATTATATTACTCATAAGCTCAAATATTGTTTAATTTTAAAAAAGAAGTAAATAGTTAAATAAGGAGGAATAACATTGACTAAATTAACTATTCAATCAGCACAACCGCATCACCAAGAAGGGGGACAATTAATATATGCGGCAATAGACGACATGGCGCCGATTATACTAGGTAAATCTAAAGATAAAGAAATTGTTGAAGACTTACAACGATTATGGCAAAATCATGCGAACCGATTTAGTCATGATATGTCATTTGTGGCTTTAGAAGGTGACCAAGTTCTTGGTGCGATCACGTGCAGTCCTTTAAAACAAATTGATAAGGCGATGATACCAACCGTACTTCAAATTATTTCAATGAATAAAATTAAACCCTTCAAGTCTATCATCACACACCCAAAATCATTTTATTCACTTGTTACGATGGATGAAGGCAACGAAGATGAATATCATATTAGTATGCTAGCGACGATGCCTAATGCCAGAGGGAAAGGTGTCGGCCAACAACTTATAAATGTTGCAGAACAAAAAGCTAAAGCATCAGGGTTTAGTAAACTATCGTTAACAGTAGTGAAAGATAATAAAGCAGCATTGAAATTGTATCAAAAAATGGGATTTGAAATTGTTGGAGAAATTAATCATAAACCATACTATCTTTATAAAATGAGAAAAGAAGTAAATAAAGCATAACATCATCGGGTGCGGGAGAGGAATCAAGTAAATGCTTTATCCGTACTCAGCTTGCTTAATTTGTAGAATTTCTTAGTGAAATGCTCTTTGCTGGGGCCTCGCCGTCAAGGATGACTAGGTTTGAATAATGCTTGATTTAAGCGCATTTTCAAATCAATCAGCGATTGCCAAGATAACAAGGAAGGGAGTGGGACAGAATTCTTTTTAAATTCGTT
>NZ_KV838583.1:135396-155565 GCF_001838705.1 Staphylococcus sp. HMSC34C02 | reverse complement strand
TAGCTTCATTATATTATTTTTGTCCCAGCCTCATGTTAGCTACTCTCTATGTCTATTCAACTCAATTTTTTACTAATTACGCTTGTACTTATCATATTTACCGTTAGCTATATCTTGTTCGCGTTGTTGAATTGTTTCATATACTTCATCAGCATCATCACCATCATAATAACCTTCTTCAATGGCGTGTTTTGTTTGAAGTTCTCCTGAAGATAAGCCACCGTTATATTTCTTTCTCAAAGCATCAACATACTCATCCTCATTAGTGGCAGCATTGATTTCTGCATTAGGATCATCAATATCATCTGTCTCAGAAGTTTGGTTTGATTGATCATAAATTGATTTTTCTTGTCCACGTTCAACGCGTAATGAGCTTTCGTATGCAGCGCTTGCAGGGCCTTCCATCACATTCCCTTGAGGAATGACGCCATTAGCTACTGCGCTATTGTATGCAGCAATTTTTTCTATTTCAGTATAGTTATTACTATAAATCACTGTTTCTAATGTTGCTCGATCAGTTATATTTTGAACATCAATTTGCTTAGTGTCTTGGGACACTGAGTCTTGTTTGTTAGACGAGTGGTCGTTATTACTTTGTTGCGTGGATGGATGATCACTTTGCGTATCTTTGTTTGATGATTTAGCACTAGACTGTTGATTGACTTTCTCTTTATCATTATCTTTGTTATCTTGAGATGTTGTCTTAGACTTAGAATGATCGTTTTCCTTGTCTTGGTTTGAAAAGCTACAGCCAGCTAATAGAACTAGGCTTAATAATAATGTAAATAAAACTTTTTTCAATATAGTCACTCCTAAATTTAATATATTATTATTTTATAATGAAATAGATATTGAATGTTTTTATTTTTTGAAAATATTTTCAAAAACAAATTTACATAAAACATACAGTAACTTCATTAATATTTTACAAAATAATGGTAAATATGAAGTGAATAGGATGTGAGATAACATGAATAAAAAATTATTAAAAAGGTACTTTGATAACAATGATTTTAAAGCCATTGCGATTGTGGTAGGTACTAAAAAAATGGTGATGGAAAATGATATTCATTTAGATTATGAAAATGAAATTATTATCTATCCGCTAAAAAATTGTACACGTATTATCCCGTTTAGTTCTATTTCGTATATTGATTTATTAGAAGAAAACGAGCATTTCATTAATTATTTCAAAGAAACAGTATAATCAAAAAAGCCTGAGACAACAATCGATGTCTCAGGCTACAACTATATATTGGCAGTAGTACAATGAAATAAAATTTGAAAAAATCTTATTTCTGTCACACACCCTTGCGATATCTATTTAGTATTGTTTAACTAATTGGAGTTGGTAATCATCAGTGAAGTTGTCGACTAGGGCATAAGGGGAAATGATAAGTAATCCATGTTCATTAATAGCATTTTTACTTACACCATATTTGTACGCCTGATAAATAATTTTAGTGCAGTATGTAAATCTTTCGCTCTTAAGATTTAAAGTGACTAAATAGGTTTTATCTGTATCTTTATAGTGTGTTTCAGCCCATTTGGCAGCTTTCTCTCCAGCACCTGGCATAGTACAACGATAAATTTTAATCCAATCATCCTTTCCTTCACCAAATCGTTGTTTGAAAGAATGAAAGGATTCAGTAATGGGTTCATCACCTGGACCTTCTATTTGTAAAACAGTATCATGATCTAATGCAATGCTTGAATGTCCAAAGAACCCAAATAAAACTGGGCCCTTAGTAAGTATGATATCACCTGGCTGTAAATCAAAATCATCTTCGGTTGGAGAGAGTACTTTTGTATCATCTGTATGCGCGATTGCATGCGTCGAATAAGGTAGAAAAGTAATTAATATTACTAATTGTATTTTTATAAATGAAGAAATTAGACATTTCATTTTTGTACTCCTTAGTAATTATTAAGCATTTATGAATATTGCATATAGATAACAATAAAAAAGGGCGTGCGACAATGAATGTAATAAGATTCCTGTCACACTCCCAAATTCACCGCTATAATATACCGAATATGAATACATAGATTAATAATGCAAATCCGAAAATATAAAATATGACGGTAAAGCCTAAGTATGATTCTTTGCGTTCTTCTCTTTTAGATTTAAGTAATAAGCCCAATATAATTGAGGCTGCTACTACGAAAATGATCCCGAGCCATAATAATATGGTTAAATGCAAACTCATGTGTAAGCCTCCTAAATATTAATTTAAAAAAATGTATATACCATAGGATAAATGTAGTATAGAAGCATAACAATATTAATTAGAAAAATCACTTCGCTAACTATGTTCTTACAAATAAGGGCAGTACTCAAACTTAATATAATGGTAATGCCACTAACCGTAAGTCCTGGAACTAGCCAAAAGAAATCATCTAAATCTGGATTATAGGTGACAACGATATTAAAGCCCAGAAATAAAAGTGTCATAAAAATATTTATCCAAAAAATTTTATTATTATTCATGGGTGTCACCTCTTTATAATTCGTTAAACTTACTAACATCATATCATTTATTTTATACCGGTAACACGAGTTAATCAAAGTAATTAAATGTTTTTATCTTAATATTGAAATTTGGTGAAAATTTAGTTGCTTATATTTGGAAAGTAAGCAATAATGAATATCAAACTAATATGACAACATTTTTAAATACAAAAAGCCAACCGCTATAAAGCAACGGTTGACATCATATCTCTTATTAAATTAAAAATTGAGTTGAATAGTTATTTTCAAATTCATATATGCTGCACAATTAAATAAACGTACCTCGAATGATTCACTTAATTGTAACAATTACAACAAGAAACCATTAAATAAATGATAAATTTAGTGATTATTTATTGGGTTAATGATTTAATAATCTTTAACAGTATATTAAATGTAAGACATTATATACTACAAATAAGCAAAATAAATGCTAATTACATATTAAAGTTGAGTTATATTATATGTTTAGACAAAATTAATAATGAAATATTCAAAGAAAGCATAATTAGACTGAGGAGGGGGAACTATGACATTTTATGATTTTGTAATTGGGTTTATTAATGATGATACGCCTCTTGGAAGTTTAGCTCAGTATATCGAGAATGACGGTGAGTTTCCGAAACATGAACGAAATAATCAAGTAATTAGAGCGTATGTTATGTCAAACTACGTCGATCACCAACTTATTGAAAGTACAAATAGAGCAATAAGTTTATATAAATTAATTTGAGTGAGCGTAATACCAATTTTGCGTGTTTAACGCATTCCACACATCTTTAGTTTTAAAGTTAATTTCATTATTTTTTATTGAAAAAGGTTCAATAATATTTCTGTCCATCCAAGAATTAATTAATTCTTGGGGAACACCATCTAATAGCATGTCAGTTTTGCTTATGATTAAACATTCCCAATCTAACGAGAGCTTATTTGGATTAACATAATTATATTCATTATGATTGCTCATCAATGACACTCCTTTTAGAATTGTGAATCTTATAATAATTAATACCCATCATGACGGGATTCAAACCACTTTATAAATTTTTTCAATGTTCTTGTTTTTGAAAATTAAAAAATTAATGTATACTATTACTCGAAAATTCAATTGTGCTTAAGCATTGTTAGTAATTAGTAACACTTTCGATAAAAGTGAATGATTAGAAGCAAAATTTAAGTTTGAGGTGTATATAATGGTAAAAACTCTCTATTTAATGAGACATGGACAAACAATGTTTAATCTAAGAGGCAAGGTGCAAGGGGCAAGTGACTCTCCTCTAACAAACTTAGGCATCGCTCAAGCTAAACAAGCAGGTCAATATTTTGAGGCACATCAAATTACATTTGGAAATTTATATTCATCAAGTTCGGAACGTGCATGTGATACGTTAGAATGTGTTGTACCTGATCAAGACTATAAGCGTCTAAAGGGACTTAAAGAATGGCATTTTGGGATTTTAGAAGGGGAAAGTAATGATTTACTAAATTCGAATTATGATGTCGAAGATGCATTTGGAGACCGTTTGGTTGTGTTTGACGGAGAATCTAAGGAAGAAGTTGAAGCGCGTTTTATCGGCACGTTAACCGAAATTATGCGTACCACAGACAGTGATACTAATTTAGTTGTCAGTCATGGAACGACACTTGATGTTTTTTTAAGAAAAGTTATTGGAGATACAGCAGCAACGCAATACTTTATTGGAAATTGTCATATTTTAAAATTTACATATGACAATAACGTATTTCAATTTATAGAAAAAATTGATCCAGAAAATGGAGATATTTCTAAACATGAAAATTAAATGGGTTCATGAAGGGAGTGGGACAGAAATCTTTTTAAATTCGTCGTCCCACCCCCGCAAGGATGACTAGAACTGAAAAAAGCTTGATTTAAGCGTATTTTCAGTTCAGTCAGCTACTGCGAATTTGCAAAATAGCATTATTATATTATTTATGTCCCAGCCTCTTTTTGTGCTATTTAGAATGAGTCCTTAGCGCATATACAACAACACTTTTTAAAATAATAAATGGAACATTTTTTGAAGTATCATTAATGCAACGATAACAATGATAATGCTTGATATTTTATTTAATATTATCAATAATCGACCGGACTTATCAAAGTGACCCACACTGCGTCCGGCAATTGCTAAAAAGATAAACCACAACCATGAAATACTAATCGTCGCTATAGTAAATGCTATCTTTTCAGAACCGGCGTAGGCAGAAGCACTTGTACCAATTACTCCAATTGTATCCATAATTGCATGTGGATTAAGGAGTGAAACAGAGAGAGCGAAGCTAATTTGCTTAGCAGGTGAGATTCCCCTCTGATCATCTAATTGCGTACTTTGTTCATGCCACAATGACCATGCCATATATAGTAGAAACACTAATCCAATGATGTATACTACAATTTGGAGCAATGGAAATGACATAAGGATTAAAGATACACCTATGACAGCTAATACTATGAGTAAAGAATCACATAGTCCAGCGGTAATTACAGCAGGCAGTGCATGCCGAAATTTCGTTTGATTAGCACCTTGGTTAAAGACAAATATATTTTGGGCACCTAAAGGTAGTATTAAGCCTATTGCCAATAAGAGCCCGTGTATAACAGCTTGTATCATTTTATACCCCACATAGAAGCGATTTTGAATTAACAAATTCTGAAAATTTAGAATATAAAACCCATTATAAAGGTCATATATGAAATGTCTAGAAAAATGTTAAGCAATTATGAAAAAGGGTTAGACAATATCATACAATAACCAATGTACATCAAAATATTCATCACCAATTTTTGAAGATTTCGCTTCAAGTCCTAACGTTTCAAATCCTAAAGTTGAGAAAAAGATTTTACCGGTAATGTTATTAGACGTCACACATGTCATTAGTTTTTCGATATTACGAGATTTGGCATGATCTAAAGCAGCTTTCATTAAATCTTGAAGTGTTGTTTCATCCTTCTTATCAAGAAAGAATAAATTCTCTAGCATGGCTTTATGGGAAGTTCCAACTTGTTTTAACTGACGTAATGTCACACATGCAACAAGTTTATCATCCTTGAAAGCACCGATTATATTACAAAATGCTTCATCATCAGAAAGTATTTGATTCAGGTCATCATTAGAGATATTCTCGAGGTATACTTTATCCCATGAATACGTGTGGGAATTACTTGATAATAATTGAGTATAATATGCTAAGTCATTTTGTTTTAGTATACGAATCGTTGTCATTATGTCCTCCTATACCTATCATAGATTACAGTTCTATAATCGCAAAATTTGTATGATTAATAGGGCAAGCTCAAAAAAATTGATGTAAAAACAATTTTATTATAAACTATTTGAGATTTAATATGTATAAATGTTTTATAAAGTTATTTATTTACTGTATTTATAGAATAACTTAAATCTGAAAATTTCACAAAAAAAGAAGACACAAAAATTCTAGAAAAAATTTTTGTGTCTAAAGGTAAGGGAGTGGGACAGAATTCTTTTGAATTCGTCGTCCCACTCCCAGCTTGCTTAGCTTGTAGAATTTCTTGATGAAATTCTCTTTGTTGGGGCCCCGCCCGCAAGGATGACTAGAACTGAGAAAAGCTCGATTTAAGCGTCTTCTCAGTTCAGTCAGCTACTGCGAATTTGCTAATTAGCGTGATTATATTATTTATGTCCCAGACTGTATTTATTTAAAACGCAGTTATTCTACAACTTCCACATTTAAGTCAACGTCGATATTACCACGTGTTGCTTTAGAATATGGACAGAATTCATGTGCATCTTGTAAATATTTTTCAGCGTCTTCTTGAGACAATACATTTTTTACTTTAGCATCGATTGCTACACTTAGTTTTGGACTTTCTGCATCAGGATCATCTTCAAGGCGTACAGTTAAAGTTACTTCTGGCTCAGCGCCACGCACTTTATTTTGTTTTAAGATAAGGTCAAAAGCACCATTAAAGCATGAAGCGTAACCAGCTGCAAATAATTGTTCAGGGTTAGTTGCTTTTCCGTCCGCTTGTTGTGGTGGTAATACATCTACATTTATTGCATTATCGTCAGTGTTTACATGTCCTTTACGTCCACCAACGTTTGTTGCTTTTGTTTCATATTGAACTGCCATTATTATTACCTCCTAAATTCGTATACAATCATTATCTACCCATTTATAAAATATTAAATCATTAAATAGTAAATTAATCGATAAAGTAAGTAACTTGAGGTTGGAGATAGACTGACAATAGTTTAAAATAAATGCAAGTTTAATTTAGGAAGAAGGAAACTTTATGACTAACGTTGAAGTGGCTGCAACAGTAGCTCCGAATCAATTATTGGATACAGCAACACTAGATGATATTCAGGCCTTTAATGAAGATATGGATATACTAGAATTACGAATTGATCAATGGAAACAACAACATCTTGAGTTACTTGAATCCAATCTCAAGCGTCTACAAGATATGAATTTGAGCGTTAAAGTTCTAGTAACATATCGTACGCTGTCACAAGGTGGCCAAGGTGAAATGTCGTATGAAAGCTATATGGCTTTATTGAATAACATTATCAAAGATTATCATTGCCATATGATTGATATTGAATGGGATATTGAATGGGATAGTGATTGTGATGTCAGTGCATACCGAGATTTAGTCAATTTAGCACATCAAAACAATAAACAAGTTGTCATTTCATATCACAATTTTGAAGAAACGCCTGAAACAGATATATTAAAATTTACTTATTATAAAATGAATCAATTAAATCCTGATTATGTCAAAATCGCTGTGATGCCTCATGGCAAAGAAGATGTGGTTACGTTACTTGAAGCAATGGCAGCAAGTGCAGATACATTAGATGCGAAAGTGATTGGTATTTCAATGTCTAGTACTGGTTTAGTGAGTAGAACTGCGCAAGGTGTATTTGGCGGTACAGTATCATATGGATGTTTAGGTGAACCTCAAGCGCCAGGACAAATACATATCAATCGTTTAAAACAGCAATTACTATTTTATGAGAATCATTAATAGACATTTGAAATTAAGTGGTAAAGGCTTTATAATTGAGAAGAATTATCAATAATAAGGGGCGATAATTGTGGAACTACAAGAAGCAATTGCTTCAAGAAGAAGTATTAAGAAATTTAAACATGATATGACTATAGATGACAATAAGCTTTATCAAGCGATTGAGAAAGCAGCAGATGCTCCAAACCATGGAATGCGAGAACCATGGAGAATTATCCATATAGCTAAGGATAGATTAGGGGAGATGAGTAGAGATGTTACGCATTTTGCTTTTCCAAATGACCCTGATAAACAAGAAGACCACTACCAGAATGTGACTAATTTGGGTGGCATGTTAGTACTCGTGCTTAAAACAGATCCAAGACAACGACAAAATCGCGAAAACTTCTTTGCGATGGGTGCGTATGCTCAAAATTTAATGCTACTATTGCATGAACAAGGTATTGGTACATGTTGGAAGACACAACCTTATATTTTTGAACCTAAAGTTCGAAAAGTATTTGGTGTACAAGGAGACGAAATTATTGCAGGTTTCCTATATTTAACAGATTTAGAAGAAGTGCCACCAAAAGCACCACGTAAAAATAAACATTTAATTTCTAAGTATTAGAATGAACGGGGAGAGTGGACTGAAATAAAATAAATTCGTTGTTTCTCTTCATTAAAGAGAATTTCTTGATAAAATTCTCTTTACTTAGGCCCGGCGACAATCATGACTAGGTTTGAAAGAAATTGATTTAAGCGCATTTTCAAACCAGTGAGTTATTGCTAAAACGATAAGTAGGCTGAGACATTTTATATTGTCCCAGCCTACTTATTTGAGTTAGAAGCTGACCAATTTGACAAGGTCTGAAAGACAAGCTTATCTCAATTTCAGTCAACTACGCCGTAATATAACGACCCAATGTTTAAATTATTTTTTGCTACGTCCTATTTATTAAACGTTTCATCTAAAAATGATTCTACTTGTTCAGGTGATTTAGCATTTGCAGAATGTAAATGTGCGCGTTTATTACCATTTTCAAATACTAATAAACTAGGAATACCCATTACATCATTTTCTGCAGCTACATCTTCAAGTTCATCACGATTTACAGTGTACCATTCGTAATCGTTATACTTTTCAACGATTGGATCAATCCACATATCCATCGCTTTACAATCAGGACACCAACCGGCTTCAAATTTAACGATAACGGGTTTATCACTTTCGATTGTTGATTTAAACGCATCAGTTGTAGTAATACTTTGCATAATAAACGCTCCTTTTAATAAATACTAAATGTATTATAACGAATAATTTACTTTAAATGAAAAATTAAGCTTAAAATATAGAGCGTTTACATAGATTATCTGATATATTTAAAATAAGACGAAATAGGAGGTTACATCTGAATGATTAAATTTTATCAATATTCAAATTGCACAACTTGTAAAAAAGCAGCAAAATTTTTAGATGCGCATGGCGTAAGTTATGAGCCGATTGACATTGTACAACACACACCAACTAAAAAAGAGTTTGAAGATATTATCGATAAAACAGGTGTAGAAGTTAATAAACTATTTAATACGCATGGTGCAAAATATAGAGAATTAGGTTTAAAAGATAAATTAAAAGATTTATCTACTGATGAAAAATTAAATCTATTAGCTTCAGATGGCATGTTAGTTAAACGACCACTAGCTATTTCTGGAGAAAACATCACATTAGGATTTAAAGAAGATCAATACAAAGAAATTTGGTTATAGTTTAAAATTACAAATTTTATTTATATAAATTATTGTAACTTTTACTTTAATAGTTGAATGAAACCTTACTGTATGGCATCATTAAATTGTAATTAATTTTAGGAGGGGATTCTCGTGGCAGTACCGAGCGAATTAAAATATTCAAAAGAACATGAATGGGTAAAAGTTGAAGGCAACACAGTAACAATTGGTATCACTGAATACGCACAAGGCGAATTAGGTGACATTGTATTTGTTGAATTACCAGAAGTTGATGATGAAATCAACGAAGGGGATACTTTTGGTAGCGTAGAATCAGTTAAAACTGTTTCTGAATTATATGCGCCAGTATCTGGTAAAGTTGTAGAATCAAATGAAGAATTAGAAGATAGTCCTGAGTTTGTTAACGAATCACCATATGAGAAAGCATGGATGGTTAAAGTTGAACTTAGCGATGAAAGTCAATTAGATGAATTATTATCAGCTGATCAATACAAAGAAATGATTGGTGAATAATTAATTTAAACTCCTTGATTGCGATCATGGAGTTTTTATTTTGTCTTTTTATCTATAAAGTAATCATCTCAGTTTGGTAGGGTGTCTTTAATTGCGTACATTGTTAAGTAATTGTAAATGATGTTTAAGGTATTCGCGTTCTGTGAAGAAGTAACTGATTGTTTATTATCGACTTAGAAGGTGGATTAACATGGCAATTTTAAATAAAGTTATTATTGTTGAAGGCAAATCTGATAAGAAGAGAGTACAACAAGTCATCGCTGAACCTATCAATATTATTTGTACGCATGGTACAATGAGTATTGATAAATTAGATGACATGATTGAAACATTATATGACAAGCAAGTCTTTGTGCTAGCAGATTCAGATGACGAAGGTGAAAAGATAAGAAAATGGTTTAAACGTCATCTTAGTGAATGTGAACACATTTATGTTGATAAAACATATTGTGAAGTTGCTAGATGTCCCAAGAACTATCTTGCGCATGTATTGAGTAAACATGGCTTTACAGTACGTAAAGAAAAACGTCTAATTCCCAATTTAACGACTGAAAGGTTAGTAATCATGCATGAGTAAATCTGTAGAAATTGAAGATATTAGTGAGAATTTTAATAAAGATAAACACCTCATTTTCGGATACACACCGATGTGTGGTACTTGTAAAATGTCTGAGCGCATGCTCGATATTGCGAATGAAATACTACATTTACCCGTTAAAAAAATCGATTTGAATTACCATCCTAAATATAGTGAACGTAACAAAATTATGTCAGTACCTGTTCTAATTGTTATGAATAAGGATATAGAGATAGATAGAATTTATGCATTTCAATCTGTACCTTATTTGTTAGAAAAATTAAAATAATTGTTGACGAAATTATAGTGCAATGGTAGGATATAAATTAATTAAATAGTGCGAAAACTCTTATCAAGAGAGGTGGAGGGATGTGCCCTATGAAGCCCGGCAACCGTCTATTATTAGAAATGGTGCCAATTCACATAAAGTTAATTACTTTAGAAGATGAGAGAAAGATGAATCAATGCTTTCTCAACTTAATCTAAAGTGAGAAAGCATTTTTTTAATTACATAATGAATTTTAAGGAGGCACTAAACGTGATTAAGTTAAATCAAGTTGTTAAACGCTATCACACAAAAGATAAGGATGTACTAGCAGTTGATCACGTTAACTTAAATATAGAAACGGGCTCTATTTTTGGAGTTATCGGATTCTCTGGTGCTGGTAAAAGTACGTTAATTAGAATGTTCAATAATCTAGAAGCGCCTACATCTGGCGATATTATTATAGATGGCGATAATATTAACAAACTTTCAAAAGCAGAATTAAGAAAAAAACGTCAAAAAGTAAGTATGGTATTCCAACACTTTAACTTATTATGGTCAAGAACGGTACTTCGCAATATTATGTTCCCGTTAGAAATTGCAGGATACTCTAAAGGTAAAGCAATTGAAAGAGCACGAGAATTAATTGATCTTGTTGGTTTGAAGGGACGAGAAAATGCTTATCCTTCTGAATTGTCAGGTGGTCAGAAACAAAGAGTCGGCATCGCACGAGCTCTGGCAAACGAACCAGATGTTCTATTATGTGACGAAGCTACTAGTGCATTAGACCCACAAACAACAGATGAAATATTAGACTTACTGTTAAAGATTAAAGCGCGCGAAAATCTTACAATTGTGATCATCACACATGAAATGCACGTTATCAGACGTGTTTGTGATGAAGTAGCAGTCATGGAAAGCGGACGTGTGATAGAGCAAGGTAAAGTAACGCAAGTATTTGAAAATCCACAACACGAAGTGACTAAACGCTTCGTGAAAGATGATTTAGATGATGATTTTGAAGAATCTATCCAACATCTTGAACCGTTAGATTCAGATGCTTATATCGTTAGACTTAATTTCAATGGTGATAATACGACAGAACCCGTTGTTTCGTACATAAGTAAAACACATAACATTGATATCAATATTCTTGAGGCAAATATCAAAAACACACGTGGCGGTGCAGTAGGTTTCTTAGTGGTTCACATACCATATATTGCTGAAACAGAATTTGAGACATTTAAAGATGATTTACATCAGCAACATGTAAATGTGGAGGTGGTTAAGCATGGATAAATCATACGGTGATATTTTCAAAGAGATGATTACAATGCCTAACGTCCAGTGGCCAGAAGTATGGGAAGCCATTTATGAAACGCTTTATATGACTATTGTTTCGACGATTTTCGCATTTATTTTTGGTTTGATTTTAGGTGTACTTTTATTCCTATCAGCCAAGAGTAATTCGAAAGGTGCTAGAGTCTTTTATAGTATCGTTTCATTTATAGTTAACCTGTTCCGAGCAATTCCATTTATCATCTTAATCTTGTTATTAATTCCATTTACAAGTGTCTTACTCGGAACAATAAGTGGTCCAACGGGTGCTTTACCAGCATTAGTCATCGGCGCAGCGCCATTCTATGCAAGATTAGTTGAAATTGCTTTTAAAGAGATAGATAAAGGTGTTATAGAAGCGGCTTGGTCAATGGGAGCAAGTACTTGGACGGTTGTTCGTAAAGTACTATTACCAGAAGCAATGCCAGCACTCGTTTCAGGTATTACCGTAACAGCGATCGCATTAGTTGGATCTACTGCAATTGCAGGTGTTATTGGTGCAGGTGGTTTAGGTAACTTAGCTTACTTAACAGGATTCACGCGTAACCAAAATGATGTCATTTTAGTTTCAACTGTATTTATTTTAATTATCGTATTTATAATCCAATTTATTGGGGATTGGATTACAAATAAAATTGACAAACGCTAAAAGAAAAGAGGAATGATTCAATGAAAAAACTTTTAAGCTTAATTTTAGTACTAACATTAACTGTCGTTTTAGCAGCTTGTGGCAATGGTAGTGGGGACAAAGATAAGAAAATCGTTGTAGGTGCATCTCCAGCACCACACGCTGAAATTCTAGAAAAAGCGAAACCTTTACTTAAAGAGAAAGGCTATGATCTAGAAATTAAAACGATTAACGATTACACAACACCAAACAAATTGTTAGATAAAGGTGAACTAGACGCGAACTATTTCCAACACGTACCTTACTTAAAAACTGAAAGTAAAGAAAAAGGGTACAAAATTGAAGATGCAGGTAAAGTTCACTTAGAACCAATGGCTGTTTACTCTAAAAAATATAAAAGTTTAAAAGACCTTCCTAAAGGTGCAACAGTATATGTTTCAAACAACCCAGCAGAGCAAGGTCGTTTCTTAAAATTCTTTGTTGATGAAGGATTAATTAAAATCAAAAAAGGTGTAAAAATCGAAGATGCTAAATTCGAAGATATCACTGAAAACAAAAAAGACATTAAATTTAACAGTAAACAATCAGCAGAATATCTTCCAAAAATCTATCAAAACGAAGATGTAGATGCTGCAATCATCAACTCTAACTATGCAATTGATCAAGGATTAAGTCCACAAAAAGATTCAATTGCTGTTGAAAAAGCAAACAACAACCCATACGCAAACTTAATTGCAGTTCAAAAAGGACATAAAGATGATGAAAAAATCAAAGCTTTAATGGAAGTATTACAATCTAAAGAGATTCAAGACTTCATTAAAGATAAATACAAAGGTGCAGTTGTACCAGCAAAGTAAGCATAGAGGCTAGGTCATCAATAATATAATGATGCTATTTTGCAAATTCATAGTAGCTGACTGAACTAGAAAAGCGCTTAAATTAAACTTTTTCAGTTCTAGTCAACCTTGAGGGCGCGGAGCCCTAGCAAAGAGAATTTCATTAAGAAATGCTTCAAGTAAAGCAAGCTAGGAGTCGGGGCCCCAACACAAAAAATCACGAAAGTGATTTTACCAGCTAAGCAAGTTGGGGTTACGACGAATTTTAAAAGAATTCTGTCCACTCCTTTAATTTAGAAAGATTTTCTATCTTTATACAGTATGCCGACACCTTGTCCGCCAGATCCCATTGTATAGTCAAATTTTATAACTTCAATATATGGATTTTCTTCTAAGAAACGATTTACCTTTTTAGTGAGGCCGCTTTCAGTCATTGCAGTAAAATTAATGAATTTCATTATAACCACTCCTTAAATTGATTTATTTCATTATCATTATAGTTGAACGCATATGTAAAATGAAAAAATTAAATTTTTACGAATACGATGTTTAAACATGTTATTGTGTGGTATTTATTACTATACAAGATATACAGACTATCAAGGAGGAATCTCAAATGGCTGAAGATAAATTTGAACAAGCAAAAGGTAATTTAAAAGAAACTGTTGGTAATGCTACTGACAATAAAGATTTAGAAAAAGAAGGTCAAAGCGACAAAGCTTCTGGTAAAGCTAAAGAAGTTGTTGAAAACGTTAAAGAAAAAGCAAACGATGTTATCGATAAAGTAAAAGGTAACAACGATAATAAATAATTTGTTTATAATACGAAGCGCAAGTGCTTAGCACTTGCGCTTTTTTTCATATCCAAGCAACTTTTGTTGCGACGCATGTCTAAGGGAAAGTTTATAGAATCATTTGTGATTCAATACATCGCTTGTCTTTGTCATTAGTATAGGGAACTTTATGAATAGGGACACTATTATTTTGTAATAAAACTTTAAGAAAATAAAAAAATATTTAAAAATCTAGTTAAAAAGTATTACAACGCATTTTGTTTTAAATTATAATCAAATTATAAAATAGGGGTGGGTGATTTAAAGTGAAAACAGATTATATTTTAGGATTAGATATAGGTATAACTTCAGTTGGATATGGCATTATAAATTACAATGACAAATCAATTATTGATGCCGGAGTGAGGTTATTCCCTGAAGCTAATGTAGAAAATAATGAAGGACGTAGAAGTAAAAGAGGCGCTAGAAGGTTAAAAAGACGAAGAATCCATAGATTAGAGCGTGTTAAACAATTATTAAAAGATTATAAGCTACTCGATTCTATTGATGTCATGCCTCAATCAACAAACCCTTATGAAATAAGAGTGAGAGGGTTACGAGAAAAATTAACGAGAGATGAATTAGCAATCGCATTATTACATTTAGCTAAAAGACGCGGTATACATAATATAGATGTTATAGATCAAGAAGAGGATGCATCTAACGAACTTTCTACTAAAGAGCAGTTATCAAAAAATAATCATTTATTGAAAGATAAATTCGTATGTGAACTTTTACTTGAAAGATACAATGAAGGTAAAGTTAGAGGCGAGAAAAATAGATTTAAGACGGCAGATATTGTTAAAGAAATAAAACAAATTTTAGAAACACAAAAAGAAACGCATCATTTGGATAATAGTTTTATTGATAAGTATGTTGAATTAGTGGAGACAAGAAGAGAATATTATGAAGGTCCAGGTGAAGGTAGTCCTTACGGATGGGGTGCTGATTTAAAGAAATGGTATGAACATTTGATGGGCCGTTGTACATATTTTCCTGAAGAATTAAGAAGCGTTAAGTATGCATACTCTGCTGATTTATTTAATGCATTAAATGATTTAAATAACTTAGTAATTCAAAGAGATGGGCTAAATAAATTAGAATATCATGAAAAATACCACATCATTGAAAATGTGTTTAAACAAAAGAAAAAACCTACTTTAAAACAAATTGCTAATGAAATAGGTGTAAAACCAGAAGATATAAAAGGTTATAGAATAACTAAGTCCGGTAAAGAAAACTTTACTGAATTTAGACTGTATCACGATTTAAAAAAATCTCTAAAAGACCAAAGTATATTGGAAAATATTCAGTTATTAGATCAAATTGCTGAAATTATAACTATCTACCAAGATAAAGAGAGCATTAAAAAAGAATTAGAGCAATTAGCTGAACCAATTAATGAAATAGATAAGGAAAGTATTTCTAACTTAGCTGGTTATAACGGTACACACCGACTTTCTTTAAAATGTATAAATTTAGTATTAGAGGAATTATGGCATACTCCTAGAAATCAAATGGAAATCTTTGCATATTTAAATATTAAACCTCGAAAAATTGACTTAAAGAAAGCAAATAAAATACCTAAAGATATGATTGATGAGTTTATACTATCTCCAGTAGTGAAAAGAACGTTTGGTCAAGCAATCAATGTTATCAATAAAGTAATAGAAAAATATGGTGCTCCTAAAGATATTATAATTGAGTTGGCGAGAGAGAATAATACAAAAGATAAACAAAAATTTATTAATGAATTACAAAAGAAAAATGAAAAAACAAGACAGAGAATAAACGAGATTATCGGAAAAACAGGTAATCAAAATGCGAAGCGATTAGTTGAAAAGATTAGACTTCATGATGAACAAGAGGGCAAATGTCTGTATTCTCTTGAGAGTATACCGTTGGAAGACTTATTAAATAATCCTAATCATTATGAAGTAGACCATATTATTCCTAGATCTGTATCATTTGATAATTCATATCAAAATAAAGTTCTCGTTAAGCAAACAGAAAATAGTAAAAAAGGTAACCGTACACCATACCAATACTTAAATTCAGGAGAAGCGAAACTATCCTATAATCAGTTTAAACAGCACGTGTTAAATCTTAGTAAATCAAAAGATAGAATTTCGAAGAAGAAAAAAGACTACTTACTAGAAGAACGAGATATAAATAAATTTGAGGTACAAAAAGAATTTATTAATCGAAACTTAGTTGATACGCGATACGCTACAAGAGAATTAACCAATTATTTAAAAGCATATTTCAGCGCTAATGATATGGATGTTAAAGTGAAAACAATCAATGGTAGCTTTACAAATCATTTAAGAAAAGTATGGGAATTCAAGAAAGAACGTAACCATGGTTATAAGCATCATGCTGAAGATGCGCTAATTATCGCTAACGCTGATTTCTTATTTAAAGAAAGTAAAAAGTTAAAAGCAGCAAATAAGGTTTTAGAACAACCAGAACGTAAAGAGATAGAAACTAAAATTGAAGTTGATAGTGATGAAGAATACCAAGATTTATTTGTCATTCCACAGCAAGTAAAAGAAATTAAAGAATTTAGAGATTTTAAATATTCGCATAGAGTGGATAAGAAACCAAATAGACGATTGATCAATGACACACTATATTCAACAAGGGTAAAAGATGATGACTTATATATCATCTCGCCGATTAAGAATATTTATAGTAAAGATAATACAGATTTAAAAAAACATTTTAAAAAGAATCCTGAAAAATTCTTAATGTACCAAAATGATCCAAAAACGTTTGAAAAACTAGAAGTGATTATGAAGCAATACGCTAATGAGAAAAATCCATTGGCTAAATATCACGAAGAAACAGGAGACTATTTAACTAAATATAGCAAGAAAAATAATGGACCAATTGTTAAATCGATTAAGATGTTTGGTAAAAAGGTTGGAAATCATTTAGATGTTACTAATCAATATAGCAATTCGAGAAACAAACTTGTGAAATTATCATTTAAGTCGTATCGTTTTGATGTGTATCTGACTGATAAAGGTTATAAATTCGTTAGCATTACATATTTGGATGTACTTAAAAAAGATAATTATTATTATATTCCTGAAGCCAAATATGAGAAATTAAAGTTAAATAAAGGTATCGATGCTAAAGCTAAATTTATTGGAAGTTTTTATTATAATGATTTGATTGAACTAGATGGTAAGGTATATACAATTATTGGGGTTAATGAAGATAAGAGAAATATTATAGAACTCAATTTTCCTGAAATAAATTATAAAGAGTATTGTGAGATTAATGGCGTCAAGGGTAGTGGAAGATTAAGGATAACAATAGGTAAAAAAGTGAATAGTATTAGAAAATTATCTACTGACGTTCTAGGAAATAAATATTATCAATCTTGCGCCGAAAAGCCACAATTAATATTAAAAAAAGGAATCTAAGCTATGAGTTGGAGAATTGTGTATATAACAGAAGTTAATCACATGTCACTTAATTTAAATAGCTTGAAAATCAAAAAAGGCGATCTAGAAACTAAGATTCCTTTAGCTGATATTTTTGCGTTAGTTATTGAAGATTTAACTGTTACATTAACATCCAGATTATTAGTAGAACTCTCGGATTATAATATTTTAGTTATCTTTTGCAATCAAAAGCATTTGCCAGAATGCACTTTACAACCGATATCAGGTCATTTTAATCAATATACGCAAATGAAAGCGCAATTAAAATGGGATGTAGCTCGTAAAAGTGAATTGTGGCAATCAATTGTAAAGCAAAAAATTCAAAATCAAATTGAATGTATGAAGTATATGCACATTGATACTGTGCGAATTCAAAAAATGACAGAGTTAAAGCAGTCAGTATTGATATACGATCGGAATAATATTGAGGGTCAAGCTGCAAAATACTATTTTAATAGTTTCTTTAAAGATTTTACAAGAGATAATGATGCGCTTATAGAGAATGCGGTTTTAAATTATGGGTACACTATTTTGAATGCTGCAATAGCTAGAACGATAGTCGCAAAAGGCTTAATACCAGCAATTGGCATCCACCATATTGGAGGGAGAAATCATTTTAACTTAGCATCAGATTTAATTGAACCATTTAGGGCGCTAGTTGATTTGTTCTTATTGAAACATCCTCCTGAAGACTATTTAACGAAAGCGTATAGATTAAAAATAATTAATCTATTACATGCACGTGTTGAAATTGATGGAAAAATGCAAACGGTTATTCGAGCTATTGATATCATGGTGCAATCTATAATTGAGTATTTTAAAGACGGTGATATTAAATCATTAAAGTTTCCTAGTTTGAGTAAATATTCATTTTATGAGTTATAGATTTATGAGAGTACTATTAATGTTTGATCTACCAGTTGAAACTAAGAAACAAAGAAGAATTTATAGTAAATATAGAAAGCAACTCATTGAGGATGGATTTTTAATGATGCAATACTCAATTTATATCAAGAGTGTCATAAATAAAGATGCGGCAAACCAAACTATAAAAAAAGTAAATACTTTTCTACCTCAAGAAGGTCATGTCAGGGCAATCATGATAACTGAAAAGCAATATCAACATATGCAAATACTTTTAGGAGAAGAAAATCATAATATAGAACTATTAGGTGATAATAGAACTATTATTTTTTGATAAGAGAAAATATGGAACATATCATATGGCAAATAAAATCTGAAGCAGTACCTACAGTGAATCTGAATATTGGCCAATACACTGCTATCTATAATGAATTTGAAACCATTGAAGAGGACATACTTGAACTTATTGATCAATATTTTAAAAAGAGAAATTCAAATAAGAATGAAGTTTCTATTATAGAATGTACTAATCATGAACTAATTTCTAATCTTGAGTATGAGAGTTTTATTATTGATAATAACAAAATAGAACTTGAGCATTCATTAGGCGCCGCATCTATTTTGAATAAGAAACTTCAAAGAGATTTTGCTAATCACATTGAAAGTTCAGGATATTTAAATTCTATTAATCAACTTCTAAATGATTTACTAGAGATGATTAATTACAATGAATTACCTTTACAAATAAAGACTTTAGATATTAAATATTTCATTAAGTTATTAAGCTTTGAATATGAAATGAAGAAGGATTATACAAAATTAGTAAACAGAATAGAGCAAGTGCTACCTTTAATCGTTGATGAATTAAACAAGCTATACAATAATCATTTATTATTGATTTACTTATATCCTGAAGCAAATTTAAGTCCTAAAGAACAAATTAAATTGAAAGAATTGTTGTTAACGCTCGATGCAAACATAATTGTATTAACAGGATCATTACATTTTCTATCCGAAGAATGGAAATACAATAACTATATAAGAGATGGTAAGCAAAAAAACACATCTGAATTTCTGGAAGAATTAGAGTGGAATGCGCCACTTAATTTTGATAAGAGCGAACTGGAAGAAAGTTTGAACCGATTCATTTTAACTTATCAAGATAAATTAGAATTAAATCCCGTAATATCTAATTATCAAATAGCACAAATTATGTTATTTAGTGCTATTGATATATATGTTGGCGTTTCATATATGCAACATTGTAATCACAAATTTGAATTGAAAATTAAAAATGAATTACTGCCTAAAAGCATCAATAAATATTTAAATCAACAATCGTTGAATTAATTACTTTGCTATAATTAACATAATAATCTATTATTATCTTAGTGAATGAGTTTAGCTAACTTGTTCACTGAGATACCTTTTTATAAACTAATTCTTTTAGCGATTTTATATTGCTAGAGGTTTTAGTACTCTGTAATGTTTTAGTACTCTGTAATTTTAGTATAAGTGAAACTGCCATATCTACAATTAAAACATCGAGTAGTTTTAGTACTCTGTAATTTTAGGTATAAGTG
>NZ_KV838583.1:134939-135296 GCF_001838705.1 Staphylococcus sp. HMSC34C02 | reverse complement strand
TTAGTACTCTGTAATTTTAGGTATAAGTGAAACATTCAAGTTTGGTGTATGGAGCGATACGGTGTTTTAGTACTCTGTAATTTTAGGTATAAGTGAAACAGATAGGAGTGTTAATCGTGTTCGACCCATGTTTTAGTACTCTGTAATTTTAGGTATAAGTGAAACTTCTTTATACGATTAGATTGCTCTACTTTCGTTTTAGTACTCTGTAATTTTAGGTATAAGTGAAACTTGTTTTTGAAATTCGAAATAATCGTATTGGTTTTAGTACTCTGTAATTTTAGGTATAAGTGAAACACGTGACTAGTAACACGTTGCACTTCTTTTGTTTTAGTACTCTGTAATTTTAGGTATAAG
>NZ_KV838583.1:134549-134839 GCF_001838705.1 Staphylococcus sp. HMSC34C02 | reverse complement strand
TTAGTACTCTGTAATTTTAGGTATAAGTGAAACTCTTTAGTGCCTTTTCGTTTTACTATCAAAGTTTTAGTACTCTGTAATTTTAGGTATAAGTGAAACGAGCGCTTTTTTGACGAGTTCTTCTACACTGTTTTAGTACTCTGTAATTTTAGGTATAAGTGAAACCTTTTATCTTGCAGGTTTATTGAAGATTTAGTTTTAGTACTCTGTAATTTTAGGTATAAGTGAAACCACTTGAATATAAAGATTTAGCAAGTTTTGTTTTAGTACTCTGTAATTTTAGGTATAAG
>NZ_KV838583.1:91215-134449 GCF_001838705.1 Staphylococcus sp. HMSC34C02 | reverse complement strand
TAGTACTCTGTAATTTTAGGTATAAGTGAAACTTATTGAAACTTACGAAGGTATCTCAATGTGTTTTAGTACTCTGTAATTTTAGGTATAAGTGAAACAGTGCAGGAACGGTTAAACCAATGTGGTTAGTTTTAGTACTCTGTGATTTTAGGTGTAAGTGAACGATGCATTGATGCTACACCGCAAGATTGAAGTTTTAATACGCTAGTACTTCAGTCACAACTATTTTAAATAGTAATTATTAAGTACTATTACTTTCAAATTATTTGATTTAAGTGATTATCTCTATAATTACGCCGATCCATTGTTACTTTCAAATAATCCATAATATTGAAATCAATTATTTGGGGAAGAATGAAGAAATAGTTAATTTTAATTAAAATAGTAGTTGACTAACATGCTAAGGTAGAAATATAATAAACGTAAGGAACAAGTTTAGCTAACTTGTACTTATACCTAAAATTACAGAATCTACTAAAACAAGACTTTATGTCGTGTTTATCCCATTAATTTATTAATGGGATTTTTTCTTTATAATCAGACAAATCGCCAACGATGATGACTATCGTTGGCGATTATTTTTTAATACTATTGATTACACATTCTCATCTGTAATTTGGCCGAGCCAATAACTGCCGGCAAAACCGACGATTAATGTGATGATTGAAAGTGTCCACTCAACACCAGTTTGAGGAAGACCTGGGAAAACGGCATAGACGGAACCAATAACGAATCCAGTTATTAATGCGAATGTGGTATAGAAGTGATGATGCAAGAAGTATTTAATGATACGACTAGATAATAAAAATCCTGCTAATACACCTAAACCTACAACGATTAATATTGGAAGGCCATCGAAGTTTAATTTAACTAAATCAGCAATGGCTAACATAATTGTTCCATAAGTACCAAATACAAGTAGCATGAATGATCCAGAAATACCAGGTAATAACATTGCACTTGAAGCACACGCACCAGCTAAGAAATATTTAATAATAAGACCAAATGATAAATCTAGTGATGTATCAGCGCTTTGATTACCAGAATTCATTAATGTTATCACTACTAAAATAATGATACCTACTAACATAATGCCGTAATGTTTTGTTGTAAATGTTTTATTAAATTTTGCTGTTCTTAATAAGTAAGGGATAATACCAATGATTAATCCTGTAAAGAAGAACATGGTAACCACTTGATGATGTTCTAATAAATAATTGATTAAGTTACTTAATATGCCAATGGCTAAAGCCATACCAATTAATATAGGAAGTAAAAACTTTAAGCTAGGCCAAAATCGCTTGGAGAATATACCACTTATTGAAGAAATAAAGCCATCATATATGCCTAATAATAACGCGATAGTACCTCCACTAATTCCAGGAACTAAATCGGTTGTTCCCATACCGAACCCTTTTAATATATTAATCCATTTGAAATTTTGCATGAACGTCTCCTTTCGAAATAGGTTAAATAGCATGATAACAGACTTTTGAAGAATAATAAGATATTAAGATTGTAATATTATAATTTTTATAAATATTGCACTAAATGAACGGAGTTTGTGTCTAAATTATTTCTATTGAGAACTGTAAGCCTTTGATTATCAGTTGCAAGAAAAAATTGAGTCCTAGATAAAAATTATTTTAGATAAATAATCACTATAATTTAGAGTTTTAATAAGTTTATATTAAGGGCTATTTGCGTTATAATGAAGTGTATTAAAGTACACAAAGTCTTTTTGACTACAAATTAAAATTATTATAAACTAGTTAAGAAAACTTTATATTTACGGAGGGAATATAAATGTCATCAACATTAGAAATTAAAGACCTACATGTGTCTATTGAAGATAAAGAAATTTTAAAAGGTGTTAATTTAACTATTAATACAGGCGAAATACATGCAATTATGGGGCCAAATGGTACGGGTAAATCAACGTTATCATCAGCGATTATGGGACATCCATCATACGAAGTAACGCAAGGTGAAGTGTTACTTGACGGTGTTAATATTTTAGAATTAGAAGTTGATGAAAGAGCTAAAGCTGGTCTGTTTTTAGCAATGCAATATCCATCAGAAATCACTGGTGTAACGAATGCTGACTTCATGCGTTCAGCGATTAACGCGAAACGTGAAGAAGGACAAGAAATTAACTTAATGCAATTTATCAAGAAATTAGATAAAGAAATGGATTTCTTAGATATTGATAAAGATATGGCTCAACGTTACTTAAACGAAGGTTTCTCTGGCGGTGAGAAAAAACGTAACGAAATCTTACAATTAATGATGTTAGAACCTAAATTCGCTATTCTTGATGAAATCGATTCAGGTTTAGATATCGACGCATTGAAAGTTGTATCTAAAGGTATTAACGAAATGCGCGGTGAAGAATTTGGTGCATTAATGATTACACACTATCAACGTTTATTAAACTACATCACACCTGACAAAGTGCATGTTATGTACGGTGGTAAAGTAGTTAAATCAGGCGGCCCTGAATTAGCTAAACGTCTTGAAGAAGAAGGCTATGAGTGGGTTAAAGAAGAATTTGGTGCTAAAGAATAATCTAGCAGTCGTTTGTTTTTAAATGATGAAACTAGATGCAGATTATTAATGTAAATAGTTGCATTAATAATGACGATTGAATATGTGAGACTGAGACATCGAACATATAAATAAAGTTATTATTTCGATGGTGTTACAGTCGCTAAAATTTTTCATCAAGTAGGAGGAAAAGAGAGTTATGACAACCGAAACTTTAAACATTTCTGAAGAACAACTTGTTGATTATTCTAAAGCGCACAATGAACCTTCTTGGATGACTGAGTTACGTCAAAAAGCGTTGAAATTAACAGAAACTTTAGAAATGCCAAAACCAGATAAAACGAAATTAAGAAAATGGGACTTTGATTCATTTAAACAACATAAAGTCGAAGGACAAACGTTCAATGATTTATCAGAGCTTCCAGATGCGATTAAAAACATTATTGACGTTGAAAACACTAAAAATTTAGTCGTACAACATAATAATGCTTTAGCTTATACGCAAGTATCACAAGAAACACAAGATAATGGCGTGATTATTGAAGGCTTATCTGAAGCATTAGTTAATCATGGAGATTTAGTACAAAAATATTTAATGACAGATGCAGTTACAGTTGATGAACATCGTTTAACTGCATTGCATACGGCTTTAATTAATGGTGGCGTGTTTGTTTATGTACCTAAGAATGTCGTTGTTAAAGATCCTATCCAATATGTTGTGTTACATGATGATGAGAATGCTAGCTTCTTCAATCATGTGATTATAGTTACTGAAGAAAGTGCTGAAGTGACTTACGTTGAGAACTATTTATCAACTGCAAGTGGTGAAGGTAACCAACTCAACATCATTTCTGAAGTCATTGCAGGTGCAAACTCTAATATTACGTATGGTTCAGTTGACTATTTAGACAAAGGCTTTACTGGTCACATCATCCGCCGTGGTACAACTGCTGCAGATGCATCAATTAATTGGGCATTAGGTTTGATGAATGAAGGTAGTCAAATCATTGATAATACAACTAATTTAATTGGTGATCGTTCAACAAGTGAACTTAAATCCGTTGTTGTTGGTACAGGCGACCAAAAAATCAACTTAACGTCTAAAATTGTTCAATATGGTAAAGAAACGAACGGTTATATCTTAAAACATGGTGTAATGCGTGAGAATGCATCATCTGTATTTAATGGTATTGGTTACATTAAACATGGTGGTACGAAATCTATCGCTAACCAAGAGTCACGTGTCTTAATGCTTTCTGAGAATGCTAGAGGTGACGCTAACCCAATCTTATTAATTGATGAAGATGATGTAGAAGCAGGACACGCAGCTTCAGTAGGTCGTGTTGACCCTGAACAACTTTACTATTTAATGAGTCGTGGTATTTCTCAAAAAGAAGCAGAACGATTAGTGATTCATGGTTTCTTAGACCCTGTAGTGCGTGAATTACCAATTGAAGATGTTAAACGTCAATTAAGAGAAGTTATCGAACTTAAAGTTAATAAATAAACTTATCAATCCCAAAGAGATTTTTAATATAAGAAAGGTCGTGAAATAAAGTGGCCGAAACTTCATTAAATGTTGAGGAAATTATTAAAGATTTTCCAATATTAGATCAAAAAGTTAATGGAAAAAGATTAGCGTACCTTGATTCAACAGCTACAAGCCAAACGCCAGTTCAAGTATTAAACGTATTAGACGATTACTACAAACGATACAATTCCAATGTACACCGTGGTGTGCATACACTTGGTTCACTAGCTACTGATGGATACGAAGGTGCTCGTGAAACTGTAAGACGTTTCATTAACGCTAAATACTTTGAAGAAGTCATCTTTACAAGAGGAACAACTGCCGCAATTAATATTGTTGCGCGTAGTTATGGAGATGCCAATATTGAAGAAGGCGACGAAATTGTTGTTACTGAAATGGAACATCATGCCAATATTGTTCCATGGCAACAATTAGCTAAACGCAAAAATGCCTCATTAAAATTCATTCCAATGACAGAAGAGGGTGAATTAAATATTGAGGATGTTAAGGCAACAATTAATGACAACACTAAAATCGTAGCCATAGCACATGTATCTAATGTTCTAGGTACGATTAATGACGTCAAAGAAATCGCTAAAATCGCGCATGAACACGGTGCGATTATAAGTGTCGATGGTGCACAATCTGCGCCACACATGAACATAGACGTTCAAGATTTAGACGCTGATTTCTTCAGTTTCAGTGGCCATAAAATGTTAGGACCTACTGGTATTGGTGTATTATACGGTAAACGTGACTTATTAAAAGACATGGAACCAATTGAATTTGGTGGGGATATGATTGACTTTGTAAGCAAATATGACGCTACATGGGCAGATTTACCTACTAAATTTGAAGCAGGTACACCAATCATTGCTCAAGCTATTGGCTTAGGAGAAGCAATTCGCTACATTGAGAATATAGGCTTCGATGCTATTCATGAACATGAAAAAGCATTAACAGAATATGCTTATGAACAAATGTCATCGATTGAAGGACTTGAAATATACGGTCCGCCTAAAGATCGTCGTGCCGGTGTTATCACATTTAACTTAGCTGATATTCATCCACACGATGTTGCTACTGCAGTAGATACTGAAGGTGTTGCTGTAAGAGCTGGACACCATTGTGCACAACCATTAATGAAATGGTTGAACGTATCATCTACTGCGCGTGCAAGCTTCTATGTTTACAATACTAAAGAAGATGTAGACCAACTTGTTGAAGCATTGAAACAAACGAAGGAGTTTTTCTCTTATGAATTTTAATAATTTAGATCAACTTTATCGATCTGTAATTATGGATCATTATAAGAATCCTAGAAATAAAGGTGTTTTAGATAATGGCTCAATGACTGTAGATATGAACAATCCTACTTGTGGTGACCGCATTCGATTAACGTTTGATATTGAAAATGGCATCATTAACGATGCTAAATTCGAAGGAGAAGGTTGTTCTATTTCAATGTCTAGTGCATCTATGATGACTGAAGCGGTGAAAGGTCATTCACTAGGTGAAGCGATGCAAATGAGTCAAGAATTTACTAAGATGATGCTTGGTGAAGATTATGAAATCACTGAAGATATGGGAGACATTGAAGCACTTCAAGGTGTATCTCAATTCCCAGCTCGCATCAAGTGTGCAACATTAGCCTGGAAAGCACTTGAAAAAGGAACAGTTGAAAAAGAAGGTAAAGCAGAAGGTTCGACTGAAGAATAATCGGCCAGTTTTATGTAAGACTTTATTATCTTATTTAAAGCTTAACCTTAACTTTTTACACGTTTGACTTTTTATGAAGGTTGCATATTGTTACAATGACAATAGACAATAATGAATATTAAAAATCTCGCGCACGTCGTTTTAAATATATTTAAGGAGTGATTGAAATGGCTAAAAAAGCACCTGATGTTGGAGATTACAAATATGGTTTCCACGATGAGGATGTTTCCATTTTCAGATCAGAACGTGGTTTAACTGAAAATATCGTTAGAGAAATTTCAAAAATGAAGGAAGAGCCTGAATGGATGCTTGACTTCAGATTAAAAGCTTTAAAATTATTCTATAAAATGCCAATGCCTCAATGGGGTGGCGATTTATCAGAATTAAACTTTGATGACATCACATACTACGTCAAACCTTCAGAGCATACAGAACGTTCATGGGACGAAGTGCCTGAAGAAATTAAACGTACATTTGATAAATTAGGTATTCCAGAAGCCGAACAAAAATATTTAGCAGGTGTTTCTGCACAATATGAATCAGAAGTTGTATATCACAACATGGAAAAAGAATTAGAAGAAAAAGGTATCATCTTTAAAGATACAGATAGTGCTTTACGTGAAAACGAAGAACTATTCAAAGAATACTTTGCTTCTGTTATTCCAGCAGCTGATAACAAATTCGCAGCATTAAACTCAGCTGTATGGTCAGGTGGTTCATTCATCTATGTACCTAAGAATGTTAAATTAGATACACCATTACAAGCATACTTCCGAATTAACTCAGAGAACATGGGTCAATTCGAACGTACATTAATTATTGCTGATGAAGGTGCATCAGTGAACTACGTTGAAGGTTGTACTGCACCAGTTTATACTACAAGTTCACTACACTCAGCAGTAGTAGAAATCATCGTTCACAAAGATGCACACGTACGTTACACAACAATTCAAAACTGGGCAAACAACGTTTATAACTTAGTTACTAAACGTACATTTGTGCATGAGAATGGTAACATGGAATGGGTAGATGGTAACTTAGGTTCTAAGTTAACTATGAAATATCCAAACTGTGTTCTTTTAGGTGAAGGTGCGAAAGGTAGTACATTATCTATCGCCTTTGCTGGTAAAGGTCAAGTACAAGATGCTGGTGCTAAAATGATTCACAAAGCACCTAACACATCTTCAACAATCGTATCTAAATCAATTTCTAAAAATGGTGGTAAAGTAATCTATCGTGGTATCGTTCACTTCGGACGTAAAGCGAAAGGTGCACGTTCTAACATTGAATGTGATACGTTAATTTTAGATAACGAATCTACTTCAGATACAATTCCATACAATGAAGTATTTAATGACAATATTTCATTAGAACACGAAGCGAAAGTTTCTAAAGTATCAGAAGAACAATTATTCTACTTAATGAGCCGTGGTATTTCTGAAGAAGAAGCGACAGAAATGATCGTTATGGGCTTTATTGAACCATTCACAAAAGAATTACCAATGGAATATGCAGTAGAAATGAACCGTTTAATCAAATTCGAAATGGAAGGCTCTATCGGTTAATTTAACCTATATTACCAACTTTTTCTTAATAACAATCATAAGTACCAAAGTGTTCTAACTAAGTGAATGCTTTGGTGCTTTTTTATATCTCAAAATAGTTAAC
The DNA here is from genome assembly GCF_001838705.1 of Staphylococcus sp. HMSC34C02. Classification (NCBI taxonomy): domain Bacteria; kingdom Bacillati; phylum Bacillota; class Bacilli; order Caryophanales; family Staphylococcaceae; genus Staphylococcus; species Staphylococcus sp. HMSC34C02. Next base: position 126,984 of record NZ_KV838583.1, on the reverse strand, counting down.
ACTTATTTATATTAATTGTTTATTATTATGATGATATATTTATATATAATATTAAAAAAGTAATTGATTTAACAAAATACATGTTTTGAGAGGATTCTACAATGTTTGACTTTTATGCGAATTGGTATTCTTTGATTATCATTATTGAATATCTTGCTATATTTTTAGGTTCAATTGGCTTAATCTTTATAGCAATGATCAGTCTAAGGCAGATTCAAAAGAAAAAGAAGATTTGGTATTTAGGAATATTTTTAATTTATTCATCATTACTTGAATTGTTAATACATTTCACAGGGGAAGATATTCATACTTACAACTTGGTTTTTGTTGTAACACTTCTTCCTTTTTTATTGGTGTGTTATTTATCAAGTCATTATTTGGTAAAACGGCCATTCAAAACAAAATTAGAATTTGTGAAAACTGGTAACGGTAAAACTAACAAAGTTACTAAGCAAGAAATGAAAGAAATGAAAGACGAATTGCAATCGGCTAATATAATCGCATGGTCAGGTTCAATTGGAGCCGCTTTTCTAATAGTTGCTTGGTCAGCTAAAGTAAGATTTATACATAATAAGGAATGGATGATGTCGCAAGAATTGACCAAAACTACTGATAATTTGTTAGGGTTTGGAGGCTTTATGTTTTTAATCTCGGCCTTTTTAATTGTTATTTATTTCATTATTGACGTAGTGTTATGGAATAAAAGAGGTAAATTTCCTGGTCTAGTATTTCGACCAATGATTTTGTGCTTATGGCAATTTTTGTTTTTGATTTCGATTTAAAAAATAATAATTAGATAATTATCAAGCAAAGTTTACTGAAAATGGGAGTAGGGAATACTTTGAATAATTATTTAAGTGAAAAAAGCATAGTAATTACCATAAAATAAAGAAAAGGTGATTTTAAATGTGGTATAACAATCGACTAACGCAATCTTTAAATATTCAATATCCCATTATTCAAGCAGGTATGGCTGGTAGTACAACACCAGAACTTGTGGCATCTGTTAGTAATAAAGGTGGATTAGGATGTATTGGTGCAGGCTACTTTACAACTGAAAAGTTAGAACAAGAAATAGAACAAGTTCGATCGTTAACAACGCAACCATTTGGCGTAAACTTATTTGTACCAGGGCAACATACGTATACCAATGAACAAGTTGAGCGTATGAATGCTTGGCTAAAACCTTACCGTAAGGCTTTAAATCTTGAAGAACCTGTCATTAATATCTCAGAAGCACAACAATTTAACCAGGCAATTCACATGATTATTAAAAAGAAAATACCAGTGTGTTGCTTTACCTTTGGTATACCATCACAAGATATCATTAAACAACTGAAAGATGCTCAAGTCACTTTAATAGGTACGGCAACATCTGTTGATGAAGCAATAGAAAACGAACAGGCAGGCATGGATATAGTGGTTGCGCAAGGTAGTGAAGCAGGTGGCCATAGGGGGTCATTTTTACCAAGTAAACAGCAATCAACACCACTAATTGGCACAATGAGTTTAATTCCTCAAATTGTTGATCAAGTGACGATACTAGTTGTTGCTGCAGGCGGTATCATGGACGGTCGTGGCGTATTAGCGAGTCAAGTACTAGGAGCGCAAGGCGTTCAGATGGGGACAGCGTTTTTAACTACAGTGGAAAGTGGTGCGAATGATTTAGTGAAACAAGCGGTGCTACATAGTAAGGAAACGGACACTGTTGTTACGGACGTCTTTAGTGGTAAATTTGCGCGTGGCATCCATAATGAATTTGTGGCAAAACTGTCGCAATATGAAGGTGTTCTACCACCGTATCCAGTTCAAAATCAATTAACCAATGCAATTAGAAAGACTGCGGCTTCCAATGGTAAACGTGAATGGACACATATGTGGAGTGGTCAATCGCCACGTTTAGCTACAGCGCAACATGTAGATCAATTCATGGATAATCTTGTCGAACAAATTGAGGCGTTATTGAAGGCTGTGCAATAGTATGGATTTATAAAAACAATGTGAGCTGAAGTGGGCCGCATTTTCAAAAAATAATAAGATAATGTAAAGATGGGATAGAACAAGTGATATCTTAAAATTGAATATGGTATCATATACCTGGTGATAAAAATGATTAATATAGGTCTTACTGGATGGGGCGATCATGATACGTTATATGAAGATTTGGAACGACAGTCGGACAAGTTACAAACGTATGCAAGTCACTTTCCTATTGTTGAACTTGATGCATCATATTATGCCATCCAACCTGAACGAAATATCATGAAATGGATTAAAGAAACACCTGATCGCTTTGAATTTGTTGTGAAAATTCATCAAGCGCTCACATTGCATGCAGATTATAAAGATTATGCAGAAACAAGAAGTGAATTATTTGCGCAATTTAAGCGTATGTTACAACCACTCATTGACCATCATAAATTAGCTATGGTACTAGTTCAATTTCCACCTTGGTTTGATTGTATGGCACAGAACATCAAGTATATCTTATACGTTCGTCAGCAATTATCAGATATACCGATTTGTGTTGAATTTCGTCATCAATCATGGTTTAACGAACAATTTAAAGAGCAAACGCTCTCATTTTTAATGGAACACCATATAATCCATTCAGTTGTTGATGAACCACAAGTAAGAGAAGGATCTGTACCACTCGTTAACCGTATTACTACTGAAACAGCGTTCGTCCGTTATCATGGAAGGAACAGACAAGGATGGACTAAAAAAGATATGACAGATCAAGAGTGGCGTGATGTGCGATATTTATATAATTACAATAAGGAAGAGCTTACCGATTTAGCTAATAAAGTTAGGATTTTAGAACAAAAAGCCAAAAAAGTTTATGTCGTATTCAATAATAATTCAGGTGGCCATGCTGCTCAAAATGCTAAAACATATCAAGATATTTTAGACATTGAATACACAGGTTTAGCTCCCCAACAATTAAAATTATTCTAAGAGGCGAAATATAATGTTAGTGACAATTATTTTATTAGTGCTTATCGGTCTTTTCTCTGCTATTTTAGGGTCATTAGTAGGCATTGGTGGAGGTATTATCATCGTTCCAACACTGGTTTATTTAGGCGTGACGCACGATATATTACATGGTATAACACCGCAAATAGCAATAGGAACATCATCTGTGATTTTAATCGTCACAGGTTTATCTTCATCACTAGGCTATTTAAAGACGAAGCAAGTGGACATCAAGAATGGCTCTATTTTTTTATTTGGTTTACTACCAGGTTCGTTGCTAGGGTCATTTTTAAGTAGGTACCTCACTTTAGAATCATTCAATTTATATTTTGGTATTTTCATGATTATTGTCTCTATTATTTTAATGGTAAGACATAAAATCAAACCGTTTAAAATCTTTGATAAAGAGAAATATCGTAAAACGTATATTGATTCTGAAGGCAAGACGTATCATTACAGTGTACCGCCTTTATTTGCATTTGTTGCGACGCTATTTATCGGTATATTAACTGGTTTATTTGGTATTGGTGGTGGCGCATTAATGACGCCACTCATGTTAATCGTCTTTAGATTTCCACCTCATGTTGCAGTAGGTACAAGTATGATGATGATCTTCTTTTCAAGTGTAATGAGTTCCATAGGGCATATCATACAAGGTCATGTTGCGTGGTCTTATTCTATCGTCCTCATTATTTCAAGTTACATTGGTGCTCAAATTGGTGTGCGTGTCAATCACTCAATTAAATCTGAAACGGTTGTCACACTTTTGCGTACGGTGATGTTGATAATGGGTGTGTACTTAATTATTAAATCTTTTCTTTAAATAAAAATAGGGGGAATTTAAGTGAAGTTAACCATTTTTCACACGAACGATATTCATAGTCATTTAAACGAATATGCACGTATTACATCTTATATGGCAGAACATAGACCTCAACTTCAACATCCCTCACTCTATTTAGATATAGGCGACCATGTAGATTTATCGGCACCGGTGACTCAAGCAACGATAGGGCGTAAGAATGTCGAGTTGCTTAACGAGGCACATTGCGATATTGCGACAATTGGTAATAATGAAGGAATGACGATTTCACATGAAGCGTTAAATCAGTTATACAACAACGCGGAGTTTGACGTGATTTGCACCAATGTTATTGATGAGGAAGGGCATTTACCACATAATATAGCATCGTCGTGTATTAAAGACATTGAAGGTGTTCGTATTTTATTCGTGGCGGCTACAGCAGCGTTTACGCCATTTTATCGCGCACTTGATTGGATTGTTACAGATCCGTTAGAAGCGATTAAAGATGAAATTGCCAATCAACAAGGTAATTACGATGTACTTATTGTGATGAGTCATGTTGGCATATTCTTTGATGAAAAGTTATGCCAAGAGATTCCGGAAATTGATGTCATTTTAGGTAGTCACACACATCATCATTTTGATAAAGGTGAAATGAACAATGGTGTACTTATGGCTGCTGCCGGAAAATATGGATATTACTTAGGTGAAGTTAATTTAACTATTGAAAATAAAAAGGTTGTTAATAAAGAAGCCATGATTTATCCAGTTGAAACGTTGCCTTTAGTTGACACGGATTATGAGTCTGAAGGGAAAGCGCTTATGAGTGAGCCAGTGATTGATCATCCTATCAATTTAAGTAGTAAAACCGATGTGATTACTAAAACGACGTATTTATTAGCAGAAAGTGTATTCGAATTCACGAATACAGATTGTACGATCATTAATGCAGGGCTTATCGTAAAAGGCGTTGAAGCAGATCGACTAACAGAATACGACATTCATAAAATGTTGCCGCATCCGATTAATTTAGTGCGTGTACGTCTAACAGGTGCTGAACTTAAAAAAGTCATTATCAAAAGTCAAAAGCAAGAATATATGCATGAACATGCGCAGGGCTTAGGCTTTAGAGGCGATATTTTTGGTGGTTATATATTATATAATTGTGGCTATATTCAGTCAGACAATCGCTTCTTTGTTAATGGTGAAGAAGTGATTGATGATAAGACATATACGCTAGGAACAGTTGATATGTATACCTTTGGTCGATATTTTCCAATATTAAAAGGTAAATCAATTGATTATTTAATGCCTCAATTCCTTAGAGATATTTTCAAGGATAAGTTATTAAGATTATAATAGAATAGTGCAAGATATATTTGTTCATTAAATAGAAATCGTGTGAATCACGAAATTTATAGCTTATTACGTTTTAATTTAATGTAAAGTTCGTTATAATAGGAAAAGATAGATTATACAGGAGGGTATACGTGGTTATGGCTACTAAAAATGAAGAAATCTTACGTAAACCAGATTGGTTGAAAATTAAGCTTAACACGAACGAAAACTATATTGGCCTCAAGAAAATGATGCGTGAAAAAAACTTACACACTGTTTGCGAAGAAGCAAAGTGTCCAAATATACATGAATGTTGGGGAGCTAGACGTACGGCTACATTTATGATTTTAGGTGCGGTATGTACAAGAGCATGTCGTTTCTGTGCTGTTAAGACAGGCTTACCTAATGAATTAGATTTAAATGAACCAGAACGTGTTGCAGAATCAGTTGAATTAATGAACTTGAAACACGTTGTTATCACTGCTGTTGCACGTGATGACCTAAGAGATGCAGGTTCAAACGTTTATGCTGAAACGGTACGTAAAGTACGTGAGCGTAATCCATTCACTACAATCGAAATCTTACCATCAGATATGGGTGGTGACTATGAAGCACTAGAAACTTTAATGGCTTCTAAACCAGATATCTTAAACCACAACATCGAAACAGTACGTCGTTTAACACCAAGAGTTCGTGCACGTGCTACATATGAACGAACATTAGAATTCTTACGTCGTTCTAAAGAATTACAACCAGATATTCCTACTAAATCAAGTTTAATGGTTGGCTTAGGTGAAACGATAGAAGAAATCTACGAAACAATGGATGATCTTCGTGCAAATGATGTAGACATACTAACAATTGGTCAATATTTACAACCATCACGTAAGCATTTAAAAGTTGAAAAATATTATACGCCATTAGAATTTGGTAAATTAAGAAAAGTAGCTATGGACAAAGGATTCAAACACTGTGAAGCTGGCCCTATGGTACGTAGTTCTTATCATGCCGATGAACAAGTAAATGAAGCGGCTAAAGAAAAACACCGTCTAGGTGAAGAAAAATTACAACAAAATTAATTTAAACATGTGAATAGTTTAGATTAAGTTTTTAGAGACTTAGGTTGCACATTTTTTACTGAATTGTGTAATCTAAGTTTTTATTATACGAGTTAAAGGTGACAAATTATGATTAAGATAGGTCAACAATATTTTGAAATCATTGAAGATTATAGATCATGTTTTGATGAAGAATTAGTTGCATCGAGATATTCAGATATACTAGATAAATATGATTTTGTCGTAGGAGATTTTGGATATGACCAGTTACGTTTAAAAGGCTTTTACAAAGATACCAATAAGAAAGCTGAAATATCTAAACGTTTTTCAAGTATTCAAGATTATATATTAGAATATTGTAATTTTGGTTGTCCTTATTTTGTATTGCGTCATTTATCAAATAAAGAAGTACAACAATTAGAACATGAAAAAGATGATGTCATTTTGTCGGATACAGAAGATAAGTTGCATGACGTTAAAATTAAACCTACGATTCAAGAAGTTAAACACCATGATGATGAACAATAGAAATAATTAAATAAGCTGTGAAAAAATCATGATAAAAGATTTTTTCACAGCTTATTTAAATTGAAATTATTGAATAACTTGATTCAGATATTCAATAATTTCATCACTTTCTTCTTGGCTTATACCTAGAATATGCGCGATGTAGCCTTCTTCTTCAATATCATCTGTACCGATGATACCAAATTTATTTGTTTGCATATTTAACACAAGCGTTTTACCATAATGACGGTCTGTTTGAACAAGCATTAAATCATATCGACTGTGTTCACCTACAAAGCCTACAAATTGCACTTGGCTTTGTTCTTCATCGTCATATAAGTACATATCTATCATAAGAGTAGAACTCCTTTTATCTTTGTATTTTAATTTAGTATAACGACAAATGAAGACCGATGCAAAACTGTGATATGATAGACATATTAAGAGGTGAAGGATATGTATTTTGTAGATAAAGATCAACTTACTTTAAAATTAACTTACTTAAATCAATTAATTAAAGATTATGAAGCAAATAAAGAAAATCATTACGCATTTGAACGTATCGCTCAAATGTTAATTGAATCATCTGTGGATATAGGGAATATGATTATTGATGGTTTTATCTTGAGAGACCCTGGAAATTATAAAGATGTCATTGATATTCTTGAACTTGAAGGTGTTATTTCGAAATCTACACAGCAACGTGTAAATGAAACGATTGATGTTAGAAAGCAGTTCGCACACAATTACACGGAATTAGATGATACTAAGATTCAACCGTTATTTGATCATGCTCTGCCGTATTATGAACAGTTTATTCAAGAGGTAACGCAATTCCTTGAGAAAGAGAATGTGCCGGTTACTGCTTTTGGAAAAGGAGACAACAGCTAATGAAGAATTATAAAGGTTATTTAATTGATTTAGATGGAACGATGTATTTAGGTACAGACGAAATTGATGGTGCAGCACAATTTATCGATTACTTAAACAATCATCAAATTCCACATTTATATGTTACAAACAATTCTACAAAGACACCTGAAGAGGTAACGCAAAAATTAAAAGAGATGAAGATTGATGCGAAACCTGAAGAGGTTGTCACATCTGCGTTAGCAACAGCCAATTTTATTGCCGGTGAGAAAAGTGATGCTACAGTATATATGTTAGGTGGTAATGGCTTACGCACAGCATTAACTGAAGCTGGATTAACTGTAAAAGACGATGAAAACGTGGATTATGTTGCGATAGGTTTAGATGAAAATGTCACTTATGAGAAGTTAGCCGTTGCAACGCTTGCAGTACGTAAGGGTGCACGTTTTATTTCAACAAACCCAGATGTATCTATTCCTAAAGAACGTGGTTTCTTACCAGGTAATGGTGCAATTACGAGTGTAGTAAGTGTATCAACGGGTCAAGCCCCTCAATTTATTGGTAAACCTGAACCAGTCATTATGGACATTGCATTAGATATCTTACAATTGGACAAATCTGATGTAGCAATGGTCGGTGATTTGTACGATACAGATATCATGTCAGGGATTAATGTTGGTGTAGATACGATTCATGTTCAAACAGGTGTAACGACGTATGAAGAATTACAAGAGAAAGATCAACAACCTACATATTCATTTAAAGATTTAAATGTAGCAATTGCAGAATTAGAAAAAAATGCCCAAAAATAGATAAAGGGGTGGCACGACAATGGTGAAAATTCTAGTCACACGTCAGATTCCAAATCGTTTCATTGAACAATTGGAACAACTCGGCGACGTTAAAATGTGGGAAGAAGCATTTGAACCTATGCCAAGAGCGCAATTTTTGAAGGAAATAGAAGACGTAGATGCATGCTTTATTACATTGAGTGAAACGATAGATGCAACCTGTCTGGAACACGCGAAAAACGTGAAGATTATTGCAAATATGGCGGTTGGTTTTGACAATATTGATGTTGAGTTAGCAAATCATAAAGGTATTGTTGTCACTAATACGCCTCAAGTACTTACTGAAACAACAGCTGAATTAGGATTCACATTAATGTTAGCTGTAGCGCGACGTATTGTTGAAGCAGAACACTACGTTCAAAATGGCGAATGGAAAAGTTGGGGACCTTATTTGTTGTCAGGCAAAGATGTCCATGGCTCTACTGTAGGTATTTATGGTATGGGTGATATTGGAAAGAGCTTTGCACGTCGATTGCAAGGGTTTAATGCAAATATCTTATATCATAATCGCTCTAGACATGAAGATGCAGAAACGCAACTCAATGCAACCTACGTACCGTTTGATACGTTATTAGCAGAAAGTGATTTCGTCATATGTACTGCACCGTTAACGCCGGAAACGGAAAATAAATTTAATAAAGATGCATTTTCAAAAATGAAAAACGATGCTATCTTTATTAATATTGGCCGTGGCGCTATTGTAGATGAGGAAGCATTAATTGATGCATTGAACAATCAAGATATTGGTGGTTGTGGCTTGGATGTTTTACGCGAAGAACCTATTCAGCTTGACCATCCACTACTGAAAATGCCTAATGCAATTATATTACCGCATATTGGCAGTGCTTCAGTAGCAACGAGAGATCACATGATTCAATTATGTGTGGATAATATTGCTGCGATATTAAAAGGGGAAGCACCACTTACACCAATAACAAATAAATAAAATGATAAAGAACTTCTAACGTTTAGGTAATAATTTACTATTTAACGATAGAAGTTCTTTTATATTATCTAACAGTTTTGTTATGTCGTATGTAATTGTTAAGTAGGTTAATTGGTACTAATATAATTAATGTCATTTAAATTCATCCATGGCATTACAAGGCGTACTTAATGTGGATACTGACTCACTTACTTCTATGAACTTGGAAATATGAATGGCAGTGTCGTTATCGCAACATCTTGAAGTGCAAAATTTAATTTGCTATAAAAACAAATTTTAATTATAATAAGATGAATGTATAATATATAAAAATTATATTTAATGAATTTGCTTTTTCGGAGCTTCAAATATCCTTCGCGAGAAAAGCGATTAATTCGCTCCGATAATTGACATGATAGTGAGGTGCAATAGTGCATTGAAAGAGAATAATCATAAAATAATGCAATATTATGAGAAAGCTAAACCCTATTTAGTAACGCTTCTCTATTTAGCTATATTTATTGCGCTGTACCTAATTTATGGTTCCGGCGATACACATAATAATTTCATTTATAATGAATTTTAATAAGGAGTCTAATTATGACAGATATCATAAATTTAATAAATGACTTCGGTCAACGTCATCCTCAACGTGTAGCAGTTAGACATAAAGATGAAACATTAACATATCAACAATTAATGGATGAATCTAGTAAATTAGCGCATCTATTACAAGATAATAAGAAACCATTAATCGTATACGGACATATGTCTCCTTATATGTTAGTAGGTATGATAGGTGCGATTAAAGCAGGGTGTGGATATGTACCCATTGACACATCCGTACCGAGTGAACGTGTAAATATGATTATAAATAAGGTTCAACCTGAAATGATATTTAACACAACAGATTCACGCTTAAATCAGCCTGGTATTCAAGAGCTGACAATCCAAAGTATCCAAGACTCAGATAATCCAACACTATTTGATAGTCAAATGGGATTAACAGACGTGGTATATACAATCTTTACATCTGGCTCAACAGGTGAACCTAAAGGGGTTCAAATTGAATATGCAAGTTTAATTGAGTTTGCAGAATGGATGGTATCACTTAACGAGTCTGAAGGTGCACAAGAATGGTTAAATCAAGCACCATTTTCATTCGACTTATCAGTCATGGCAATCTATCCTTGTTTAACTTCAGGTGGCACATTAAATTTAGTAGATAAGGACATGATCAACAAACCTAAATTGTTGAATGACATGTTAGTTAATACACCAATAAATGCATGGGTGTCTACACCATCATTTATGGAAATGTGTCTATTATTACCTAACCTTAATGAAGCAAGTTACCCAAGTTTAAATCATTTCTTCTTCTGTGGAGAAATCTTGCCACATAGAACTGCTAAAGCTTTACTAGATAGATATCCAAGTGCGGTAGTTTATAACACGTATGGACCTACCGAAGCGACAGTTGCAGTTACAGGTGTTAAATTGACGCCTGAAATTATTGAAATGTATAATCCGCTACCAGTTGGTGTTTCAAGACCGAATACAACATTATTTACAACGGATGAGGGTGAACTTGTAATTAAAGGTAATAGTGTTAGTTTAGGTTATTTAGATAATAAAGAAAAAACAGAAGCGGTATTCAACTTTGAAGATTGCCTTCGCATTTATCATACTGGTGATAAAGCAATCGAAAAAGACGGACAATGGTTCATTCAAGGAAGAATTGATTTCCAAATTAAACTTAACGGTTACCGCATGGAATTAGAAGAAATTGAAACGCAACTTAGACAGTCAGAATTCGTAAGAGAAACCGTAGTCGTACCAGTGTATAAAAATAACAAGGTTATACACTTAATCGGTGCGGTTGTTCCAACTGAAGAAGTTAAAGATGATTTGGAAATGACAAGACAAATTAAATCCGAACTCAAATCTCGCTTACCTGAATATATGATTCCGAGAAAATTTGTTTGGATGAAACAATTACCATTGACTTCAAACGGAAAGCTTGATCGTAAACAAGTGGCAGAGGATATTAACGCATGATTCCATATGGTACGTTTACCTTCTTCTTAGTTGCATTTATAGTACTTTTACCAGTCATCATACTCGGATTCTTAGGTAAGCGAAGCTATATATATAACGGTATAAGTACTGCAATTATGATTGTCGTCATTTTTTCATCAGATAAACATAATTTATTCGGTAATAAATATTTAAGTATTCAACTTATTAGTTTTATCATTTATCTCATTTGGCAAGTGCTATTAATCATGGGATATTATAAATCGAGACAGAAAAATAATACATTTAGTAAGTTTGTCATTGTGATGATTTTATCCATTTTACCATTAGCGATTGTTAAAGTATTACAAAGCTCATGGTTAGGTGGTCAACAAATTCACTTCCATGAACATAAACTAATTGAATTTGTAGGTTTCCTAGGTATTTCATATGTAACGTTTAAAAGTATTCAGTTAATTATGGAAATACGCGATGGCTCTATAAAAGAAATTAAAGTGGGCAAGTTGTTCCAATTTATTTCTTTCTTCCCAACAGTGTCTTCAGGGCCGATTGATCGCTATAAACGTTTCGTTAAAGATGATAAAAAGGTTCCTACAGGTGAACAATATAGAGAAATGGTTGCTAAAGCGATACATATGATTATGCTTGGGTTCTTATATAAATATATACTCGCTTATTTAATCAACGTCTATGCAATTCATCCATTATTGATGGATTTGAATGGTTTTACGCATAAATGGCTGTATATGTATGCTTACAGTTTTTATTTATTCTTTGATTTCGCAGGATATAGTTTGTTTGCTGTAGCGGTAAGTTATTTATATGGTATCAATACACCACCTAACTTTAAGCAACCTTTCAAAGCGAAGAATATTAAAGATTTCTGGAACAGATGGCATATGTCATTATCATTCTGGTTTAGAGACTGTATCTATATGCGTACATTATTCTATATGTCACGTAAGAAAACATTTAAAAGTCAATTTGCGATGTCTAATTTCGCATTCTTCCTAAACTTCTTTATCATGGGTGTGTGGCATGGTTTAGAGTTATTCTATATCGTTTATGGTATTTACCACGGCCTGATGTTTATCGGTTATGGTTACTATGAACGTTGGAGAAAGAAACATCCACCACGTTGGCAAAATGGTTTTACTACAGCATTAAGTATTATCATTACATTCCATTTTGTAGCATTTGGATTTTTAATCTTTTCAGGAAAATTAATTTAAAAGGAGTCATAAATTATGGAATTTAAAGAACAAGTATTAGATTTATTAGCTGATGTGGCAGAAAATGATGTTGTAAAAGAAAACCCTGATGTTGAAATCTTTGAAGAGGGGATTATCGATTCATTCCAAACAGTAGGATTATTACTTGAAATTCAAAATAGATTAGGCATTGAAGTATCAATCATGGATTTTGATCGTGATGAGTGGGCAACTCCTAATAAAATTGTTGAAGCATTAGAAGAATTACGATGAAATTAAAACCATTTTTACCAATTATTATTAGCGGCATATTATTTCTAGCCTTTGTGTTAATGCCTGCTAGCTGGTTTACTGGATTAGTCACAAACAAGGCTGTCGCTAATAATAGAATATCTTTAACAGATCAAGTTCTTAAAGGTACGCTCATTCAAAATAAACTATTTAGTAATGATAATTATTATCCTATCTATGGGTCTAGTGAATTGAATAAGTTAGATCCATTTAACCCTGCACTTGCATTACATAATAGAAAAGACACTAAGCCCATCTTTTTAGTGGGTACGGGTGGTAATACTGATTTAATTAATGCAATTGAATTAGCTGCTCAATATGATCAACTTAAAGGGAAAAAGATGACGTTTATTATTTCGCCACAATGGTTTAGTACGCATGGTGTGAATAATCGTGATTTTGCAGCACGAACAACACCTACCCAAATTAATCAGTTATTTCAACAAAAAGATATGCCTTCAGAATTAAAGGAAAGATATGCCAAACGCTTATTACACTTTAAAAGTGCGACAAATAAAGCATTCTTGAAAGATGTTGCTAACAATCATGGCGAGGTAGATGGTCATTATGTTTCGCGCTTTAAAGAGAATCAATTACTTAAAATTGAAGCAATTAAAACATACTTCTCATTTGATAAATCACCTTTATCACATGTGAAAACGATAACTGAACCGAATGCCTCATGGAAAGAAATGCAAGATAAAGCTATAGCTTTAGGTGAGAAACGCTCATCATCTAATAACTATGGCATCCGCAATGAATATTGGAAACAATTGATGCACCAAAAGCCGATGAATCATCGTCAATATGAGTTTAAAATGAACTCTCCAGAATTTAATGATTTATCATTATTAGTAGATACGATGCATCAAGCAGGTGCAGATGTACAATATGTCATTTTACCGGTAAATGGTAAATGGTATGATCATTTAGGCATTAAACGCGCCACAAGAGAACCTGTCTATAAGAAAATACACCAAACTGTTGCAGCACATGGTGGTAAAGTGTATGACATGTCAGATAAAGACTATGAAAAATATGTACTTAGTGATGTCGTTCACGTAGGTTGGAAAGGTTGGGCGCATATGAACCAACATATCGTTCAACATATGAATGATGATAATAAAGACCAAGAAAAACATCATGATCATAACTAATAAATAAAAGCACCAATGACTAGCGTGTAAAAACGCTGTTCATTGGTGCTTTATTGTATATATAAACGATATATTAGACGTTTAGAATACTTGTTCAACTTCGATAACGCCTGGAACTTCTTCGTGTAATGCACGTTCAATACCGGCTTTTAATGTGATTGTTGAGCTTGGACACGTACCGCAAGCTCCGTGTAATTGTAATTTCACGATGCCATCTTCAACATCTACTAACGTACAGTCTCCGCCGTCACGTAATAAAAAAGGACGTAAACGCTCAATGACTTCAGCTACTTGATCAAACATTGTTGCATTCTCAGTAGGCATGAGATATGTCTCCTTTCAAGTAAATTACTTCATAAATTCATTATTTATTTATTATAATAGATAAAGAAAGAAAAATCTATAAAACAAAACGGGGGATTTGAGTATGACTAAAGTTAGCGTGGTAGTTTACGGCGCAGATGTTGTGTGTGCGAGTTGTGTCAATGCGCCAACATCATTGAATACATTTGAGTGGATTAAGCCTTTATTAGAAAGAAAGTATCCAGACATTCAATTTGAATACACATATATTGATTTTCAAAAACAAACAGAAAATTTAAGTGATCACGACCAACACTATATCGAACAACTTGAGGAAGATGAGTTGTTCTATCCATTAATTACAATGAATGATGAGTATGTAGCAGATGGATATATTCAAACGAAGCAAATTACCAATTTTGTCTATAAACATTTTGCAAATTAATAGCAATCTTTATAATAGTGAAATAGAACACGGGATTAAGTCTGAACATGCTCAGACCTAATCCCGTGTGTCATCTTAACCGTTATGATATTTATATAGCCATAAAACACCAGATTTAAGTATATGCGCAAGACGTCCGGTAACTGTACGGTCCATAATATAGGCAAATCCTTTCTTTTCACCAAGAGAACCAAGGAAACCTTGAACTTTTAATTCGGGCATTTTATCTGGTAGTGGTTCATTATTCCATTGTTTCTTGAGTACATCAGCGATTTGATCACCTTGTACTTCAGCTAATTGAGCACTTGGTGCATGCGGTAAATCAGCACAATCACCAACGATAAATACATTTCGATACGTTGGCACTTGATGATATTGATTAATAATGACACGTCCGCTTCGATTGATATCGATAGGTAAGTGTCTTACAACTTCAACAGGTTGAATACCCGCAGTCCAGACAACCAAATCAACATTTTCTGGTGATCCACTATTATAAATTTTACCAGGTTCTACTTTATCAATTAAAGAATTTGGAACGACTTTCACATTGTTTTCGCGGAACCATTTGGCAATATAGTTACTTAATTTTTCAGGGAAATTTCTTAAAATGCGTTCACCACGATCATAAAGGATAACTTCTAAATCTTCACGACTTTCACGCAGCTCACTTGCTAGCTCGATACCACTTAATCCAGCGCCAACGATGCCTACACGCGCACCACTAGGTAATTCACTAATACTATGGAATGTTTCGCGAGCTTTAGAAAGTGTTTGAATGCTATGCGTATACGCGTCAGCACCAGGCACATTATGATATTTATCTTCGCAACCTAAGCCAATGACTAATTCATCATAATCCACCTTCGTATGACCAACAGATACGATTTGAGCATCTAAATCAATATCATTAATTTCGCCATAAATCGTATTAATGCGTTCTGAATCAGGAAAATTCATGCGCACATCATTATCAGACTTAGTACCCGCTGCTAAAGCATAAAATTCTGGTTTCAAACCATGAAATGGCATACGGTCAATTAATGTTAAAGTATAATTTTCTGGTAATGCATCTGGTAGAATACGCGACATGATACGCATATTACCATAGCCGCCACCAAGTAACACTAAATTTTTCATTTGTTATACCCCTTTATAAAAAATTTGTTATTCCGAAATAAATTTTGACTTATACCCTTTGAATTAAGCAAACTTTTGTAAATAAACGATACTTTAATTTGGAAACTTTCAATTAATAAAGTTATTTATCGCCGACATTTATTGCCCCTAACAATAAAGTGTGCGATATATGTATATGTGTATTATATCTTTTTTTCAAAATGACTACAATGAAATGTATGATATGGAAAATGAAGTTAATGATTTCTAGTCGGAGAAATTCGTTGTAAATAGTAGGAAAATGATGAGCCAGGACAATGCAGTTCTAAGTAAGATTTGTTATAATAATGTAATTAAAAAATGAAGAAGAAGGTGAAGTATGTTTCCATTAGTCGAATTTTGCATTTCTAATATGGCAAAAGGCGGAGACTACGTTTACGATAAACTTGATAACGATCCCAATGTGGATGTATTAGAATATGGATGTTTAAACAACTGTGGCGTATGTTCATGTGGGTTGTATGCATTAGTAGATGGTGATACTGTTGAAGGTGATACACCTGATGAGTTATTAAGCAATATTTATAAACATATAGAAGAGAATGATTTTACTAACTTATTATAGGAGGAATAATTTATGCCAACTGTAACATTAACTGAAGCGGCAGCGTATGAAGTTAAAGATATGTTGAAGAGCAATGACATGGAAGATGGCTATTTAAAGATTAAAGTAAACGGTGGTGGTTGCACAGGCCTTACGTATGGTATGTCAGCCGAAGAACAACCTGGCGAGAATGATGAAGTACTCGAATTCTACGGTTTGAAAGTATTAGTAGATAAATATGATGTACCTGTATTAAATGGGACAACGATTGATTTCAAACAATCTTTAATGGGTGGTGGCTTCCAAATTGATAATCCAAATGCCATCGCTTCATGTGGCTGTGGTAGTTCATTCAGAACTGCTAAAGTAGCTGGAAACCCTGAAGAATGCTAGGATAAGTTCAAATCATTTGTCTCTATCATTGATTTTCGAAGACGTCATTGTATGGATAATTTGATTATTTTAATATTCATCTTGTTGTAGCTTGAAAATGAACTATAAAAGCTATAAAATTGAAGATGGATTGAACTTTGTCTTTTTTGTGAACGTAAGTTCATAAAATCGAACTGAAAATGAAAGTGTTGACTAAGACTATAAATGGGGATGAACAGTTAGGTTAAGTGCAAAGTCTTTTGATAGAATCAGATAAACATATATTAAAGTAAACTATATTGTTATGTCTGAACTTTGTTATGTTCTGAAGTTTGTAGCCTTTTTCTACATTTAAGAAAATAATAATGAAAGCTTAGGTGAATGAAATGGCACAAGATCGTAAAAAAGTACTTGTTTTAGGTGCAGGTTATGCTGGTTTACAAACAGTAACTAAATTACAAAAAGAACTTTCTGCTGAAGAAGCGGATATTACATTAATTAACAAAAATAAATATCACTATGAAGCAACTTGGTTACACGAAGCTTCAGCTGGTACATTAAACTATGAAGATTTAATTTACCCAATTGAAAGTGTAATTAAAGAAGATAAAGTTAAATTTATCAATGCAGAAGTAACTAAAATCGATCGTAACGCTAAAAAAGTAGAAACTAATCACAGTATCTATGATTACGACATTTTAGTAGTAGCATTAGGTTTCGAAAGTGAAACATTTGGCATTGATGGTATGAAAGACTATGCATTCCAAATCGAAAATGTTGAAACTGCACGTAAATTATCTCGTCATATCGAAGATAAATTTGCTAACTACGCAGTTTCTAAAGAAAAAGACGATAAAGACTTAGCTATCTTAGTTGGTGGCGCAGGCTTTACAGGTATCGAATTCTTAGGTGAATTAACTGAAAGAATTCCTGAATTATGTAATAAATATGGTGTTGATCAAAACAAAGTTAGAGTAACTTGTGTTGAAGCTGCACCAAAAATGTTACCAATGTTCTCTGACGAATTAGTTAATTATGCAGTTAGCTACTTAGAAGACCGTGGTGTTGAATTCAAAATTGCTACACCAATCGTTGCATGTAACGACAAAGGTTTCGTCGTTAAAATTAACGATCAAGAACAACAATTAGAAGCAGGTACAGCAATCTGGGCTGCTGGTGTTCGCGGTAGTAAATTAATGGAAGAATCATTCGAAGGCGTTAAACGTGGTCGTATCGTGACTAAACAAGATTTAACAATTGAAGGTCATGATGATATCTTCGTTATTGGTGATGTTTCAGCATTCATCCCAGCTGGTGAAGAACGTCCATTACCAACTACAGCACAAATTGCTATGCAACAAGGTGAACACGTTGCTAAAAGCATTAAAAATATCTTAAACGGTCAAGCACCAACAGACTTCGAATATGTTGACCGTGGTACTGTATGTTCATTAGGTGCTCATGACGGTGTAGGTATTGTTTACGGTAGAGATATTACTGGTAAAAAAGCTGCATTCATGAAAAAAGTTATCGATACACGTGCAGTATTCAAAATTGGTGGCGTAGGCTTAGCATTTAAAAAAGGTAAATTCTAAGTTATTACGTTAATATAGTCATCCTTGCGGGGGTGGGACGACGAATTTATAAAGAATTCTGTCCCACGCCCTTTTTTTATATTACATTCAATAAGGAGTGAGAGGTTATGGTTAATTTCAAAATATGTAACAATGCATCTTTACAATCAGAAGTATTGATTCTAGGTTTACCTGACCACATCAATCAACTCGGTACTATCCATTACAATAATCAGGATTTGACCCATCAAATAGATACATATCGCCATCATCATTTGGTTAGCAGCAAATTAGGTAAAGTATCTTCAACCTTATTACCATTAGCAGATACATCTAAACGACTTATTACAGTTGGATTAGGAAATTTAAAATTGCTTGATTATGCTGCATTATTGAAAGTATTTGGCCATTTGTTTCAATTTTTAAAAGAAGAACAAGTAACTGAAGCAGATGTGCTATTCGATACATTGATTTCAAAACAAGTGGAACAAAGTAAAGTTGCAGAGGTTATGGGACTTCAAAGTGAACAGTCGATTTATAGTTTTGATAATTATAAATCTGATAAGACTGCACCGTATCAATTAGAGTTAAATATTACGTCTGCCACTGAAGATTTGAATCAATATATCATTAATGGTAAGACAATCGGTCAATCTATTAACCTAGCACGTGACTTTAGCCAGATGCCGCCAAATATACTAACGCCTAATTACTTTGCTGAACAAATTACGCAACACTTTGCGCAATCATCAGTAGCAGTTGATATAAAAGATGGTAGCCAACTATTAGATGAAGGATTTGGACTTATTCACGCGGTAGGTAAAGGTTCTGAGCATCCTCCAGTTGTCATAACGATGACTTACAATGGTGGGGATAGTAATGATGCACCGATTGCATTGGTAGGTAAAGGCATTACATATGATTCAGGTGGTTATAGCATTAAATCTAAGATTGGCATGCAAACCATGAAATTTGATATGTGTGGCGCAGCAAATGTAGTTGGTATGATTGATGCTGCATCACGTTTACAACTTCCTATCAATATTGTAGGGGTTATCGCTTCCGCTGAAAATATGATTAGTAATCAAGCAATGAAACCGGATGATGTATTAACGGCATTAAGTGGTGAAACCGTTGAAATGTTAAATAGTGATGCGGAAGGACGATTGGTATTGGGAGATGCAGTATTTTATGCTAACCAATTTCAACCGAAACTTATTTTAGACTTTGCTACACTTACAGGTGCAGCTGTTGCAGCATTAGGTGAAGATAAGGCAGCTATATTTAGTTCTAATGCAGATAAAGAAATTGAGGCTATACGTCTTAGTGCTAAAGCAATGGATGAGTATGCATTTGAATTACCAATGACACAAACTGAGCAGCGACTAATACGTCAGTCAGATGTTGCAGATTTAGTTAATCATACAAATGGACACGGGAAAGCACTCTTTGCAGCGACATTTATTACACATTTTAGTGGTGCTACACCCCATATTCATTTTGACATAGCTGGTCCGGCAACAACGACTAAGGCCAGTTATAAAGGTCCAAAAGGTCCAACTGGCAGTATGATAACAACTGTATTGAATTGGCTAAGATAAGTTAAATATGAAGTAATGATTTAGTCTTTAAGAGTGGAAACAATTACTAATACGCGTTTCCACTCTTTATTTATGTCAATGATCTTATTAAATTTGAATGTAATCTTACATTGACATCGTCTTAACTACTTGGTAAGATAAAAAACATATAAAATACTTTAGTTCGGTATAGAGATAAAGGATGTGTTGTTATGTTAAATGCAGTTGTTATTGCTGTACTATTAATGATTATTCTATGTTTATGTAGATTGAATGTAGTGATAAGTTTATTTATTAGTGCACTCGTAGGCGGTCTCATTTCTGGTATGAGTATTGAAAAGGTCATTAGCGTATTTGGTAAAAATATTGTAGATGGTTCTGAGGTAGCATTAAGTTATGCATTACTTGGTGGGTTTGCTGCCTTAATCTCTTATAGTGGTATTACAGATTATCTTGTAACTAAGATTATTCGTGCAATTCACTCTGAGAATAGTAGACTTTCAAGAATCAAAGTAAAAGTTATTATTATCGTAGCATTGCTTGCGATGAGTATAATGAGTCAGAACCTCATTCCAGTTCACATTGCTTTTATTCCAATTGTTATTCCGCCATTGTTAAGTTTATTTAATGATTTGAAGATTGATAGACGACTTATTGGATTAGTCATCGGATTTGGTTTATGTTGGCCTTATGTATTATTACCTTATGGCTTTGGTCAAATTTTCCATCAAATCATTCAAAGTGGTTTCCAAAAAGCACATCATCCTATCGAATTTAATATGATTTGGAAAGCTATGTTAATTCCTTCACTTGGTTATATCGTTGGATTAATCTTAGGTATGATTTATTATCGTAAACCACGTGAATATAAAACTGAAACGTATGTAGAAGATGAAAATGCGACAACAGAAATTAAACCATACGTACTCGTCGTTACTATCGTTGCTATCTTAGCTACGTTCTTAGTACAAACATTTACAGATTCAATGATTTTTGGCGCATTAGCGGGTGTTCTTGTATTCTTTGTTTCAGGAGTTTATAAATGGAAAGAATTAGACAGCCAATTTGTTGAAGGGATTAAAATTATGTCATTTATTGGTGTCGTTATTCTTTCAGCGAATGGGTTCGCTGGTGTGATGAATGCGACTGGTGATATCGAAAAATTAGTATCAAGCTTGACTGATATTTCTAGTGGCCATAAATTAATAAGTATTATTATTATGTATATCATTGGCTTAATTGTAACTTTAGGAATTGGATCATCATTCGCAACGATTCCTATTATTGCCACTTTATTTATTCCGCTCGGCGCTTCGTTAGGTTTAAATACGATGGCTTTAATCGCCTTAGTTGGTACGGCAAGTGCGTTAGGTGATTCAGGTTCACCTGCGAGTGATTCTACACTAGGACCAACAGCTGGTTTAGATGTGGATGGACAACATGATCACATACGTGATACATGTATACCTAACTTCTTGTTCTATAATATACCTTTAATGATATTTGGCACGATTGCAGCTATGATATTATAAGTGTATATGAGGTGAAATAAGAAATGACGAACTTATTAGAAACGTTTGAAATGAAGATAGAAGAAGTGTCAGAAGGTAGCGTAGTTATCTCTATGCCAGTGACGGATAAAGTTAAACAACCATTTGGTTACTTGCATGGCGGTGCCTCAATTGCTTTAGGTGAAACAGCGTGTTCATTAGGTGCTGCTCATTTAGTAGATACTGAGTCATTTATACCGCTGGGGCTGGAAATGAATGCGAATCATATTCATTCAGTTAAAGAAGGTCGTGTGATTGCTACAGCAACAATTATCCATCAGGGAAGTACGACTCAAGTGTGGAATGTAGAAATAAACAGTGAACAAGGACAGTTGATTAGCATTATGAGAGGAACGATTGGCATTAAACCATTAAAGCAATAAACGCACATATTCTACTTAAGTTCAATTAAGTATCGTTTGAAATACTTTTATTATAAAAGCTTTAGACTAAGTAAAGAACGCAGGCGTAGGACGATGAATTCATGATGAATTCTGTTCTACGTCTGCGTTTTTGTTGGGGATGGGACGACAAATTTAAAAAATTTTCCCAATCCCTAGTGTTGGTATGTTAATACTGACGTCTAATTAAATTATGCATGTTTTTGGATATGTTGATCTGATAAACGTTGATAGGCTTGTTTAATTCTTTGAGCTGCTTCACGTCCACCCATAATATTTCTAGCAAATGGCCCTAGCTCTAAATCAGCTAAACCGCCAGATACGAATAACTGTGGCAACCATTCTAATTCAGTGCTAATGGAAGGGAAACCACAATGTGTTAGTGGTGCATGTTCATTCGTAATTAATGATTGAATCATAGGTTGCTGTAATAGTGTAGATTTAAAACCAGTTGCTAATAAAATAAAATCATAGGGCTCAGTTGAATGTTGTGTGTGAATATGATGTTGATCAACTGATTCAATTGTATCTTTATGAATGATAAGACGTCCAGACTGTACATGTTTCTTTAATCGTAAATAGAGTTCTCTCGGCATTGATCCTTTGTGTCGTTCTTGTTGTATGATAGACATTCGTTCTATAGAAGAATCAATATTTAAAAAACGACTCATATTTTTAGGGCCAAGCCACCCTGGATCAGCATCAAAATGTTGTATGTCAATATCTTTATTCATCCACAAATGAACTACTTTATCGTGGGATTGATTGATCAGTTTCAAAGTTAAATGTGCAGCAGAAATACCACTACCAACAACGTGAGAACTGTGTTCATACATACTTGAATTAAAAGACGTATCAAAAATATGGCATGCATTATCAACGTGTTGATAAATATCAGGAATATAAGGTTGATGCGTACATCCATTTGCTAATATCACACAATCTGAATGAATAACTTGGTTATGATTTAATTGAATTTGCCATTGTTCATCATTTCTTGATAAAGATTTCACGTATCCTTGAATATGACTTTCATTTAAATCGTAGTGATGTACTTGCTCATGAACATGATGCATAAACATATCAGTTTGTGGACGTTGATATTGACCATATGTAGCATGAGTATATTGTTGCATTTTAGCAAATTGCTTTAAATGAAATGGGTTAGGGTGAATATGATGTACAATAGGAGAGCGTAAATAGGGCATACTGATACGATGTGAAAAATCATTAAATTGTTCACAGAGTGATGAATAAGGATCGATAATACTTAAATCATCTTGCGATAATCCTAAAGCTCTAAGTTGAATTGCAATCGTTGTACCTTGTATGCCACCACCGATAATTGTCCAATGCATAGTAACACTTCTTTCTTCTTAAAACGTAATAATTACGATTTATGATAGCATAATTAGTCTAATTAGACAATAAAAAGCGAGTACAAGATAGCAATCACTTTGAATTCTATCTCGCACCCGCGTTTATGATTAGAAGTAAACCAAGTCTTTGTTTTGTTAGGACCTTGAGTTATATCTTTTTATTTTTAAATTCATTTTTAAGTTCATCAATTTTTGTATCTTTAGTGTAAGGTGTTTTATTATTATAGGCTGCTCTCATAATTAAGTGACTTGAGAGTGGGCCGGTTACAAGGATAAAAAGAATACCAAAAATCAATTGCATATTAATATATCCGTCAGTAGCAATAAAGTATAAGAATGTACCAAACAGAAGGAAAATAGCACCTAAAGTTGCCGATTTACCAGCAGCATGGCCTCGTGAATAAATATCTTTCAATCTTATAATGCCTATAGCTGTAACAGCACTAATAATTGCTCCTAAAATAACAAAGATAACTGCCAAACTAGTGACGATGTTCGTTATCACGTTCAATCACCTTACCTTTATCCATATATTTTGAGAAGACTGCTGTACCTAGAAAGGCCAAGATACCAATTAACAAAATGGCAACGAGTAGATATTCCGCTCCCATAAAAATACTATATAGCGCAATACATGCCATTAACTGTAAACCAATTGCATCAAGTGCTAAAATTCTATCAGCTAATGTAGGACCTTTAATAATACGCGTAAACATCGCTAACATTGATAGGGCAACAATAATTAAAGCAATCATCATAATGATTTTTACCATTAGTCTTCGCCCACCTCTCTAACTACTTTCTCTAATGAAGATTTTATACCTTCAATTTCTTCTTCTTTTGTACTGAAATCTATAGAGTGAATGTATATTTTTCTTCTATCATCACTAATACCTAATACGACTGTTCCTGGTGTCAAAGTAATTAGATTAGATAATAATACGATTTGCCAATCTGTTTTTAAATCAGTGTGATATACAAAGAAACCTGGTTCATTTTTAAGTTTAGGTTGTAGAACAATCTTTAATACATCAATATTGGCTTTTAATAATTCTATGAAAAATACAACTGCCAGTTTTAAAATCTTATAAACTTTAATTAAATAAAATCTTCCTGGTAATATTCTACTAAATAAATATACCAATCCTAGTCCTAGTATGAATCCAAGTAAGAGGTTATTTAATGTATAGCTACCACTTAGGAAAATCCAAATAAAAGCTAAGATGAAGTTTAAAATAATTTGAATCGCCATTATGATCTACCTCCTAAGACACTCTTGATATAGACGCTAGGATCATAAAATGATTGAGCTGCCTCAGATATTATTGGATATAATAGATCAGCAGATAATCCAAATACAACGGTAATGATGACAGCTATAATAGAAATTGTAGTTGCTTGTTTAACATTAACGTTTTGCGTAACTTCATATCCTTTTGGTTCTCCGAAAAAGCTTTTCAAGAAAATGTGAATAACAGAATAGAGTACTACTAAACTTGAAAGTAATACAATAAGGCCACTGACATAAAAGCCTTTTTCAAAGGTTGCTTGTACGATGTAATATTTACCATAAAAACCACTTAATGGCGGTATACCAGCTAAACTTAGTGCTGCGATGAAGAAAGTCCATCCAAGCACCGGATAGTGTTTGATAAGACCACCAAAGTCTTTAAGACTGGTTGATTTCGTAATTTGATACATCACACCGATAAGTAAGAATAGGGCAGTTTTAACTAACATATCATGGATTGTATAGTAAATAGCACCTATAATACCCGCTTCATTCATCATGGCTACACCAACTAAGATAACGCCTACAGCAATCATGATGTTATAAATAATAATCTTTTTAGTGTCATCATAGGCGATGGCACCTACCGAACCAAATATGATCGTTAATAAGGCTAAGAATAAAATCGTATAATGTGAAAAACTCATTGTATCGTGGAAGAACAAGCTCAATGTTCTTAAAATCGCATATACACCAACTTTTGTTAATAAAGCACCGAAAAATGCAATGATTGCAAATGGTGGCGCATAGTATGAACCCGGCAACCATACATACATAGGGAAGGCACCAGCTTTAGTTGCAAACACGAAAATAAATAAAATAAAGACAATACTTAAGAGCCCACCGTGAGTGTTAGACAATGTAGATAACTTCTCACTAATATCCGCCATATTTAACGTACCAACGATAGAATATAAAATTGCAACCGCCATCACAAAGAATGTTGAAGTAACAATATTGACCAATAAATATTTAACTGTTTCACGCAATTGGATTCGCGTACCACCAAGTACGAGTAGTGCGTACGATGACATTAAGAAAACTTCAAAGAATACAAATAAGTTAAAAATGTCACCAGTTGTAAATGCGCCGATAATACCGACTAACATAAATGTGATAGAGAAATGGAAGTAATAACGTTCTCTATCGATGCCTGCAGTTGTAAACGAAAAGGCAGTAATTAAAACAGTAATAATAATACTAGTCACAATTAACATTGCACTGAAACTATCTAGTAAAAAGATAATGCCATAAGGTGCAGGCCAAGAACCTAATTCTACTTTTAGTGGTCCGTGAACATAAACATTATATAAATTTATAATCGCAACGATTAATGTAAGCAACAAACCGATTATCGTGACATATCGTTTTGCACGATAACGTTGTCCTAAAAAGACCAATATAATTGCTGTAAAAATAGGTACGACTAATGAAAGGACGACTAAATTATTTTCAATCATCATCTAACACTCCTTTCATTCTTTCTACGTTGTCTGTACCTAACTCTTTATATGTTCTAAATGCTAACACTAAGAAAAAGGCAGTTGTCGCAAACGCGATAACGATTGCCGTAAGTATTAATGCATGGGGGATAGGATCAACATATTGACTAATCGCCTTTTCATAGATGGGCATTTCGCCATGTTTTAATCCACCCATTGTAATTAAAAATAAATTGGAAGCATGTGTAATTAATGTTGTCCCCATAACAATACGTATCAAACTTTTAGATAAAACGAGATAGACACTAATTGAAGTGAGGATGCCACATACAAATATCATGATTATTTCCACTATTCGCTCTCTCCAATCGTTATAATAATTGTCATGATCGTTCCAACTACTGCACATAGCACGCCAAAATCAAAGAACATAGGCGTGTTCATATGCACAGGTTGAAGTAGGGGCAACGGTATATTAAATTCTGTGTGCGTGAAAAAGTTTTGACCATAGAACCAACTCGCTAATGGTGTGCCAACACAAAATAATAAGCCAATACCAATTAGAATTTTAAAATCCCATGGAAATACTTTTTGCATCGTCTTAATATCAAATGCAATTGCAATGATTGTTAGTGCACATGATAATAATAAGCCACCTACGAAACCGCCACCTGGTGTGTAATGTCCTGCGAAGAATAATGTGACACCAAATAAGGCGATTAGAAAAGCGATAATAACAGCAGCATATTGAAACATTAAATTATTGTTCTGTCTGTTCATCACGTTTCACCTCACTTGATTGATGTTTACGACGCAATTTAATCATTGTATATACACCTAAACCGGCAATACCTAATACAGATGATTCAAATAATGTATCCATACCACGGAAGTCAACAAGGATGACATTTACCATATTCTTACCATGTGCTAAATCGTAAACATGTGCTTTATAGTATTCTCCGATAGACGTAAAATGTCTGTTGCCATATGCAATTAAGCCTAAGATGATAACTACTAGACCCACACCTATAGAGATAAGTGCATTCGTTAATTTAAATGATCGCGTTTCATTATAGCGATTTAAATTCGGTAAATGATAGAAACATAACAAGAATAGCGCTGTTGAAATAGATTCTACAACGAATTGTGTTAATGCAAGGTCTGGTGCTTTGAAAAATACAAATAGCACGGATACTGAATATCCGACGACACCGAGCATAATAACGCTAAATAAACGAGATTTCGCTATGACAACCATAAATGCTGCGATGACTAATAATATTAAAATCGCAATTTCATAAATATGAATGTTATTAATATCTTTAAAATTAAAATCAAACGGAACGTTTAATAATGTCACAATCGTAACGACGATAAGCATGCCGAATATTATGACTAAACTATCTCTAACATAACCATTTACATAACTATTCGTCATGTTCGCTGAATAATTAGGTAAATATTTTCCAGTTGAATCATACCAATGATTCAATGTAAGACGTGTTGGTTGTGCGTGCAATAATCGAATCCAATAACTAAATGTGAGTAGTAATAGAATACCGATTACCCAAATTATTAATGTTGAAATAAATGCAGGTGTAATGCCATGGAATAAATGGAATTCTGCATTCACATTATGCATGCCACTTATTGCAGTTGTAGCTGGTTCAACAATAGATTGTGTTATCAATCCAGGGAACAAGCCAAAGACAATAACGAGCACAGCTAAAATGATTGGAGATAGTAACATTAGCAATGAAGCTTCGTGTGCTTTTTTTGGCAAGGCATTCGGCTGATGTTTACCAAAGAATATATACGTAATAAATTTGATTGAATAAACGAAAGTGAAAATACTTCCCACTATAGCTAAAATAGGGAAAATAATACCTAACGTATTTAAGCTAAACAGATTAGCATGAGAAATCTCAATCATGGCTTCAAGGAACTTCTCTTTAGAAAGGAAGCCATTGAATGGTGGAATACCAGCCATACTCAAAGCTGTAATAACAGTTATGGTGAATGAGATAGGCATAATCGTTAGTAAGCCACCAAGTTTTTTAACATCTCTTGTACCTGTAACATGATCAACAGCGCCTGTAATCATAAATAGCGCACCTTTAAAAGTAGCATGATTGACTAAGTGAAATACTGCTGCAGTAAAGCCAGCGATATACAATTGACTCTGACTTCCCTCGAAGTGATAACTTACGGCACCAATACCTAACATTGACATAATCATGCCAAGTTGAGACACAGTTGAAAAGGCAAGAATACCTTTTAAATCGTGTTGTTTAGTTGCATTTAAAGATGCCCAGAATAGTGTGATTAAACCGACTAATGTAATGGTCCAAATCCACCCTTGAGAAATTGCAAAGAGTGGTGTCACACGCGCTACTAGGTACAAGCCAGCCTTAACCATCGTAGCTGAGTGTAAGTATGCACTCACTGGGGTAGGTGCTTCCATTGCGTCTGGTAACCAAATATAAAATGGTACCTGCGCTGATTTTGTGAATGCACCTAACATAATGAGTACCATTGCTAAAGTGAATAAAGGACTATGTTGAATCACTGAAGCATTAGCAATGAGTTCATGTAAGCTAAGTGAATCGCCAGCTAGAGAAATTAAAATGAATCCCCCTAATAAACTTAAACCACCAAACACTGTAATGATTAAAGATTTCTGTGCACCATAAATTGATGCGCGTTTTTCTCTCCAGAATGAAATAAGTAAAAAACTTGAAAAAGACGTTAATTCCCAAAATAAATATAAAATGATTAAATTGTCTGAAAGGACAACGCCTAACATTGCACCCATAAAAAGTAATAAATAACAATAAAAGTTACCAAGTTGTTCAGACTTACTTAAATAGCCGACAGAGTATAAGACGACTAATGAGCCGATACCTGTGATAAGTAAACTAAATAAAATACTTAAGCCATCAAGGTATAAATCAAAATTCATACCTATATGAGGCATCCAGTTTAATGTTTTTATTACTGTATTACCTGACTGAGTAGTCGCAATATGAGATAAGAAATAAATAAATAAGACAACAGGAATAGGTAATACAAACCAACCTAAATGAATCTTTTTATAGAATCGATAAAGAATTGGAATAAGGAGTGCAAATATTAACGGTAGAATGACCGCAATATGTAACAAACTCACTATGTTATCCTCCTTAAAAAATATTTATGAAATATATTATACATGAATCATATTGTTCTGAAAAACGACGATAACGCTTACGGGTAGCGATTTTTCGGAACTTGTTAAATAAGAAGAAACACGTTCAAATTTCCTATAAAAATTTTTGCTTATATTGAATTGAGTAGTCATTTTTTAGATTTTCAAGATTAGTTAATGCTAATTTTGCAAATTCTGTATCCTGTTGTTTTAAATCATTTTCCATTTTTGTAATGGCTTGTTGCAATGACGCTTCATAAGGCATTGCTTCTACATTGAATTCACGTAATTGTGAACGTGTTGCATAACGTTTCTCATAATGACTTAAAGCACGTCTTTCATGGAAAAAGACACCTTCCGTTTGACCTGGGTTATGTAAATCACCTTGTTTTGGATGTTTAATCACCTGTTCGACTTGGACGAGAACTTGATCATCATTCTCCTCTTTAATTGTGACACCATAAGCACCCGTCTTATGTGAGAATCGATATAACATGCTATATTACTTCCTTTCAAATGTGTTAAGATGTATCTATATCATCATAACATGAATGGAGAATTGAAATGACTAACTATCTACAACTAAACAAAGAAATACAAGATAATGAAATTAAAGTAGTTATGCATACAAATAAAGGCGATATGACATTTAAACTGTTCCCAGATATCGCACCGAAAACAGTTGAAAATTTTGTGACACATGCGAAAAATGGTTACTACAATGGTATTACTTTCCACCGTGTCATTAATGACTTTATGATCCAAGGGGGCGACCCAACAGCGACTGGTATGGGTGGTGAAAGTATTTATGGTGGCTCATTCGAGGATGAGTTCTCATTAGAAGCTTTCAACTTATACGGTGCACTTTCAATGGCAAATGCAGGACCAAACACAAATGGTTCACAATTCTTTGTCGTACAAATGAAAGAAGTACCTGAATCTATGGTGAATCAATTAGTAGATGGTGGTTGGCCTGAACCAATTGCTAAAGCTTATGCTGAAAATGGTGGTACACCTTGGTTAGACCAAAAACACACAGTATTTGGCCAACTTATCGAAGGTGAAGCAACATTAGAAGATATTGCAAATACGAAAGTAGGGGCACAAGATAAACCTGTACATGATGTAGTCATTGAATCTATTGATGTAGAAGATAAATAATCAGTGGCTATAAAATAAAAGTTCTGTCTAGCGAGTCGGCGGTTGATGTCGATTCGCTTTTTTATGAGATGCGTATTTGAATCTAATGTCAACGGCGCAACATAAGTTAGCAATTGTCACAGGATGCATTTAAATGCGAACGTTTAAGTCATAATCGTCAGCAGGCGTATAATATTATTGAAAAAATGTGGATTTTTATTGGTTTATAGTTAGTCCAAGTTTGTGATTTATGCTATTATAATTATGTTAAGTAAATCGAAGTAAGGGGTTATCAAGTTGAATAATCACTATAAAGCAGGTCAGCATATTAAAGTGCGTGTGACTGGCATTCAACCGTATGGCGCTTTTGTTGAGACCCCTGACCATACTGAAGGACTTATCCATATTTCAGAAATTATGGATGATTATGTCCACAATTTAAAAAAATTTCTATCAGAAGGACAAATCGTTAAAGCAAAAATTTTATCAATTGATGATGAAGGAAAACTCAATTTGTCTCTTAAAGATAATGATTACTTTAAGAATTATGAACGAAAAAAAGAAAAGCAGTCAGTATTAGATGAAATTAAAGAAACAGAAAAGTATGGGTTTCAAACGCTTGAAGAACGCCTACCGGTCTGGATTAAACAGTCTAAACGTGCGATTCGTAATAATTGATTGACTGTTAACACGCTCAGCTAACGTTATATGTTACATATAACGCTAGCTTTTTTAGTATCTTCATTTATAAGTGTGATGACTCGTTTCTATGTAAGACGCTAAGTAAATGTATGCATGCACATGCAAGCAAAATATTGGTGGAAGATGATTTCT
This sequence comes from Staphylococcus sp. HMSC34C02, assembly GCF_001838705.1. Taxonomy (NCBI): domain Bacteria; kingdom Bacillati; phylum Bacillota; class Bacilli; order Caryophanales; family Staphylococcaceae; genus Staphylococcus; species Staphylococcus sp. HMSC34C02. Next base: position 95,734 of record NZ_KV838583.1, on the reverse strand, counting down.
TCGTGCTATAGTCTAGTCATAATAAAAATGGAAAGGACTTACTTATGAATAATAAATACGAAAAATTATTTGAAACAGTCACATTACCTAACGGGGTTGAATTGAGAAATCGCTTTGTTTTAGCACCATTAACGCATATTTCATCTAATGATGACGGTACGATTTCAGATGTTGAAATACCATATATTGAAAAGCGTTCTAAAGATGTAGGTTTAGCAATCAATGCTGCAAGTAATGTTAACGATATCGGTAAAGCTTTTCCGGGACAACCTTCTGTTGCACGTGATTCAGATATAGAAGGACTCAAACGTTTAGCGCACGCAATGAAGAAAAATGGCGCTAAAGCATTAGTTCAAATCCACCATGGCGGTGCCCAAGCTTTACCTAATTTAACACCAAATGGAGATGTGGTTGCGCCGAGTCCAGTCACATTAAAAAGCTTCGGACAAACAGAAGAACATGCCGCTAGAGAAATCACACCAGAAGAAATTGAACAAACTATCAAAGATTTTGGTGAAGCTACACGACGTGTCATTGAAGCTGGCTTTGACGGTGTAGAGATTCACGGTGCCAATCACTATTTAATCCATCAATTTGTATCTCCATATTATAATAGAAGAAATGATGAATGGTCTGACCACATGAAATTTCCAACTGCTGTTATAGATGAGGTATTAAATGCCAAGGAACAATATGCAAATGATGATTTCATCGTCGGTTATCGCCTTTCTCCTGAAGAAGCAGAATCACCAGGTATTACTATGGAAATTACAGAACAACTAATCCATACAATTACTGAAAAATCCATTGATTATGTTCATATTTCTTTAGGCGATATTCATTCAAAAACAAGAGAAGGTAAGTATGCTGGACAAGAACGATTGAAATTAATCCATCAATGGGTTAATGGTCGTATGCCTGTCATTGGTGTAGGTTCAGTATTTACAGCTGATGATGCATTAGATGCGATTGAGTCAACAGAAGTTGAACTTGTAGCGCTAGGTCGTGAAATACTATTAGATTATAATTTCATCAGCAAAATTCAAGAAGGTAAAGAAGATCAAGTTTTATCAGAATTTGACCCAAATCGCGAAGATAAACATGGGTTAACACCTAATTTATGGAATCAATTTAACGAAGGCTTTTATCCTTTACCTCGTAAAGATAAATAAGCATGAACGATTGGTTCGTCTTTATAAAGAAATGTTGACTTAGCATTATATTGTAATGGTGCGCGTGCATGATATGTTAAGTCATGTGTCGTTATTCAATTTAATGATATGACAAGCTGAAACAGGTTATGGCAATGACATTTGCTTTAACCTGTTTTTTTAATATGACAAATATTGAAGTATTTTATTTATCGGAAAATTTTTAATATTTTGCTTGTAAATTTATTGGGAGATATGTCATTATATCTGTAAGGGCTTTCATTTAGATTCAAAGGGCATATATGATGTAATATTTAATCATTTCATGCTCTTATTAATTTTGCACATATCCTCAATGTATATAGCATCGAAAGCCGCAAACGTATGGCCATTAGTTTTAATATAAATTAAGCAAAGGGGAGATATTATGACTAAGTCAGAACAAATTATTGAATTAACAAACCACTATGGAGCACAAAACTATGTACCACTACCAATCGTTGTAGCAGAGGCGGAAGGTATTTGGGTAACTGATCCAGAAGGTAATAAATACATGGATATGCTTTCAGCTTATTCAGCTGTAAACCAAGGTCACCGTCATCCTAAAATTATTCAAGCACTTAAAGATCAAGCTGATAAAGTTACTTTAGTTTCTCGAGCGTTTCACAGTGATAATTTAGGTGAATGGTATGAAAAAGTATGTAAATTAGCTGGCAAAGATAAAGCATTACCAATGAATACAGGCGCAGAAGCAGTTGAAACTGCATTAAAAGCTGCACGTCGTTGGGCATATGATGTTAAAGGTCTTGAACCAGATAAAGCTGAAATTATTGCGTTCAACGGTAATTTCCACGGTCGTACGATGGCACCTGTGTCTTTATCATCAGAAGCTGAATACCAACGTGGATATGGTCCGTTATTAGATGGTTTCCGTAAGGTGGATTTCGGTGACGTTGATAAATTAAAAGAAGCAATTAATGAAAATACAGCTGCTATTTTAGTCGAACCAATTCAGGGTGAAGCGGGTATTAATATTCCACCTGAAGGTTATTTGAAAGCTATCAGAGAATTATGTGACGAACATAACATTCTATTTATTGCCGATGAAATTCAAGCTGGTTTAGGACGTTCTGGTAAACTATTTGCGACTGATTGGGATAATGTTAAACCAGATGTTTATATTTTAGGTAAAGCACTTGGCGGTGGTGTATTACCAATTTCAGTAGTGTTAGCTGACAATGAAGTATTAGACGTCTTTACACCTGGCTCACACGGTTCTACGTTTGGTGGTAATCCATTAGCTTGTGCGACTTCAATTGCTGCATTAGATGTTATTTTAGATGAAGATTTACCTGGTCGTTCAAATGAATTAGGGGAGTACTTTAAATCTGAATTACAAAAAATTAATCACCCAGCTATTAAAGAAGTACGTGGTCGTGGCCTCTTTATTGGAGTTGAATTACATGAAAGTGCTAGACCATTCTGTGAGGCATTAAAAGAAAAAGGCCTATTATGTAAAGAAACACATGATACGGTGATTCGTTTTGCACCTCCTTTAGTTATTTCTAAGGAAGAATTAGACGATGCATTAGACAGAATTAGAAGCGTATTTAACTAAGTTCAAAAAGTTGTAACATTCATTTTGAAAACCCTTTAAAAAGCAAAGACATGTGTTACAATATGTATGAAAGCGAAATCATTTGTTAAAAAGAGGCGAAAGTGATCATGACTGAGAATAATAATTTAGTGACTTCTACACAAAGTATCATTAAAGAAGCTTTACACAAATTGGGATTTGACGATGGTATGTATGATTTAATCAAAGAACCATTAAGATTCTTACAAGTTCGTATCCCAGTACGCATGGATGACGGTACGGTTAAGACATTTACAGGTTATCGTGCACAACACAACGATGCTGTCGGTCCAACTAAAGGTGGGGTACGTTTCCACCCTGAAGTTGATGAAGAAGAAGTTAAAGCATTATCTATGTGGATGACTTTAAAATGCGGTATCGTCAACCTACCATATGGTGGTGGTAAAGGTGGTATCGTATGTGACCCACGTCAAATGAGTATTCATGAAGTTGAACGTTTATCACGTGGATATGTACGTGCAATTTCTCAATTCGTTGGTCCTACTAAAGATATTCCAGCACCAGACGTATTTACGAACTCTCAAATAATGGCTTGGATGATGGATGAATACAGTGCATTAGATAAATTTAACTCACCAGGTTTCATCACAGGTAAACCTATTGTCTTAGGTGGTTCACAAGGACGCGACCGTTCTACTGCATTAGGTGTAGTTATCGCAATTGAACAAGCAGCTAAACGTCGTGGTAAAGAAATTAAAGGTTCTCGCGTAGTTATTCAAGGATTTGGTAACGCAGGTAGCTTCTTAGCTAAATTCTTATATGACATGGGTGCGAAAGTTGTAGGTATCTCTGATGCTTATGGTGCATTACATGATCCTGAAGGTTTAGATATCGACTATTTATTAGACCGCCGTGATAGCTTCGGTACAGTTACAAACTTATTCGATAATACAATTTCTAACAAAGAATTATTCGAATTAGACTGTGACATCTTAGTACCAGCTGCTATTTCTAACCAAATTACTGAAGATAACGCGCATGATATTAAAGCGGATATTGTTGTTGAAGCTGCAAATGGACCTACGACACCTGAAGCAACGCGCATTTTAACTGAACGCGGTGTGTTATTAGTACCAGACGTATTAGCAAGTGCTGGTGGTGTAACAGTATCTTACTTCGAATGGGTACAAAATAACCAAGGTTATTATTGGTCAGAAGAAGAAGTAAACGATAAATTACGTGAAAAATTAGTAGATGCTTTTGATACGATTTATGAATTAGCTCAGAATAGAAAAATCGATATGAGACTTGCGGCTTATATTGTCGGTATTAAACGTACTGCTGAAGCAGCACGCTATCGTGGTTGGGCTTAAGCCATAATATCAATATAATTAGGCTCTATAATCAATTGGACTGATGACAAAATTCATCAGTCCAATTTTTATGTTTTGAATACAAAAATAGCGCAATTACCTCTATAATTATTAGTTACCACAACAAATAAAAAAGAAAGGTAATGCGCCTATATGTAAGTCTATATTAAATACATTAAAAATTAAAGATAAAAACCTATATTTTTCAGATTCGTAGATGTGGTAGCGGATCGTAAGTTAAAATCGCTAAAGGATCATTTTTATCGCTATTCTTTGAAACTAAGATAAAATGTCAAAACAGTAACGATTGATATGTATGAACCATATATGTCGCTAATCAAGCAATTATTTCCTAATGCGAAGGTTATTATTGATCGTTTTCATATTGTTCAATCTTT
>NZ_KV838583.1:80596-91115 GCF_001838705.1 Staphylococcus sp. HMSC34C02 | reverse complement strand
TTTAAATCGAGCGTTAAATATGTCTAGAGTTCATATAATGAATGGTTGTAGAACCTCAAATAGACCGCTTGATAATAAATATAAAAGTTATTGGAAACTACTTCTTAAACCTTTTGAAACACTAGGGGTATTTAATTATCGTAAAGTCCATTTATTTAAAGAGTGGAAAACAGAAAAAGGCATTATGAATTACTTATTAGGTGTAGATGTAGAATTATTTAATACATATCACTACGTTCATGAGTTAAGACGATTATTAAAAGAAAATCAAATAGAAAAATTTAATCATACACTCTTTTCAATTCATCTTTCAGATGTGTGCCCTAAGCTACGCCCAGTCATTAGAACTTTAAGACGATTAACAGCTTTCATTGAAAATACTATGACATATTCTAACCTGACCAACGGTCCGTTAGAAGGAATTAATAATAAAATCAAACTCATTAAAAGGGTATCTTTTGGTTATAGAAACTATGATAATTTGCGTAATAGAATTATTATAACTTCGCGACTATTTGCCTCAACAACAAAAAAAGAGATTAAACAACCTAAGGTTGCTTAATCTCAATATTAGGACTCATCAGTCTGATTTGACGAAGAGCCTTTTTAGTTTAAATAATGATTTCTATCTTCGAGTACCATAACCCTCTTTTAAATCATGCCAACCATTTGAAATGGCATTACCAATATCAGTGATTTCGCCAGTAATTTCACCAACAATCCCTTTACCACCATTGATATCCTTTAATTCTTTTTCATTTAGTGTTTTCATGGAATAGTCCTCCTTTAAATTATTTTCCTTCGAATTTATTAACTAAATTACCAATACCTTGTCCTATATTGCACATTATTCCATCTTCTTCAAAATTACCAGAACAACCAGTTTCACGACCACCATTGATATCTTTTAATTCTTTTTCATTTAGTGTTTCCATTGAAATAGTCCTCCTTTAAATAATTTCATCTTACATTTTATAAATTAACATCGGAATGTAAAGAGAATGTAAATATACAATTAAATGAGCTTTTTTTTGAATTTATTTTTTTATCATCGAAATATTTTTAATAAATATCGTATATTAATATAAAATTAGTCTATTTTCATTTGAAGTTGCCATAAATTTTTATATATACCGTTTAAATGAACTAACTCATCATGTGTACCATTCTCAGCAACTTGACCCTCATTTAAAACATAGATATTATCAGCATTTTTTATAGTGCTTAACTTATGTGAAATAATGATTACGGTTTTACCACGTTGAGTTAGTAAGTCGGTATGCTCCATAATTTTGTTTTCAGTTAAACTATCTAAAGCACTTGTAGCTTCATCAAAAATGTATATATCAGGATCTTTTAAAAATGTACGTGCCAAAGATAAGCGTTGAGATTGTCCACCTGATAAATTAGCGCCTTCTTTTTCTAACATAGTATTAAACTGATCTGGGAATTTCTGTATGAAATCTAGGGATTCTGCTAACTGACAAGCCTTAACGATATCTTCGTCACTTTTGTATTTATTGCTACCATGTAAAAGATTATTTTTAATTGTATCAGCAAAAAGGAATGTGTTTTGTGAAACATAGCCTATATTCTTACGTAAGTCGGATAGATCAATATTATCAATACTATAGTTATCAATCATAATATTACCTTCTGAAGCAGTGTAATAGCGATTGAGTAACTTACCTATAGTTGATTTACCACTACCACTTTCACCAACAATAGCAACCTTTTGCCCCTTTTTTATATTTAAATTAATATCTTTTAATACCACACTTCGAAAGCCATACTGAAAGTCTAAATTTTCAATGCGAATGTTGTTTTTAAAAGTATAAGGTTGTTTAGAAGTATATAATTCATTTTCGGTTTCTAAATCAGTTATTTCAGCAATACGGCGTGCTGCAACAAATGAAGATTGCAGTGTCGGTTGAATATTTATTAGACGTTCAATGGGATCAAGGTAATAAATAGTTAAGGCATTAAAAGCTAATAAACTACCTAACGTCATACTATCCGTCATGACTAAGTAACTACCAAGCCATAATATAACAAGACTGATAGTTAATTTTAAAAAGTTGTTAACCGTTAATTGTATATTAGAAAATCTACCCAGTTTTAATAAGTTTTCAATAATACCGTTAAATTTAGTAGTACCCATGTAGAAACGATCGTCTTCAGATTGATAACTTTTAATAGTATTACTACCATCAAAAGATTCTATTAAATATGAACTCAATTCAGCATCCTTTTCAGCCACCTTTTGATTATATTTTTCAAAAGGTTTACGTAAAGTGTAACTACAAATAATAAAACAAGGTATAAAAATAATTGTTATCAGTAGTAACAAAGGACTTTGCATATAAAGTAATATAGCACCGATAATAATCATGAAAGTATCAACTAACAACGTTACCGTTGAAGATGATAAAGCTTCACGAATTTTAGATGTATCCATGAAACGTTGTAAGATTTCGCCAGATTTACGTGTATCAAAAAAGTTCATCGGAAGATGTAAAACATGATAAAAATAATCTTTCATTAAATTAACATCGATTTTCAAACTTAAATGTAAAATAAGTTGAAACCTTAAATAATTAATGAATGCATTGATTATGTATAAAAGTAAAATACCTAAGCTAATAATATGTAAATTTGTAAGAACATTGGATGGAATAATATGATCAGTTAATAATTTAAAATATAGAGCCCCGACAATACCAACAACATTAATAAATAATGAGATAAAAGCAATAAATAACAACTTCCCATAATTATTTTTAAATATATCAATGAAAATATTAAGATACGAGGGTGATTCATTGTCAGTAGTAAAATCATCTGTTTTATCAATTAATACAGCAATATTAGTCCAATATTTTCCAAATTCAGTACTTGATAACTTATATTTACCTTTAGCAGGATCGACAACATAAAGCGTGTTATTTTTTATTTTTTCAATAATGATATAGTGGTCATAACCTTGTTGATTAATAATATGTACCATAACTGGTAATTGTGCTTGTTTTAAATCATCAAAGGAATCAGCTTTTACACCAGTTAACTCAATACCAATCTTTTTACCTGCTTGTACGAGACCATATAGATTTGTACCTAATTTATCTGTCTTAGCATATTCGCGTAAACGTGGGATGGATACACGCTTACCATAAAACTGTGAAATCATGGCAAGGCAAGTAGGACCACAATCCTTTTCATCGTATTGTCTTATAAATTTTATAGCCATCATAATGAGTCCTTTCAATAAAAGTTTAACTCTATTTTAATAAGTATAAATAGTTAGTATTAAACATAAGTTAAGTAATCCTTTTGATAATGTTAAAAGTACTAAAAAGTAAAAAATGTTTATCTATATTTCTACTTGTGGTATACCCTAATCATACAAATGAAGTTGTTGAAATTATAACAACTAAAAACGTATGATTAGGGTGTATATTAATTATGGGGTAAATGTCACTGATTGTTGGCTATGCGAGGGTATCTTCGATAGATTAGATAATTAAATATCTAGACAAAAATAAATTTACTTTAAACAAATATATAATGCCTGCAAATAGTGGTTGGGAAGTATTTTGGGGTGGAGATAATGAATTATTTAATTATCATTATCCAAATGAATCACAACGGTATGCTTATGATTTAATTATTAGAAAAAAATAATATGAGTTATAAAAATTTTGGCTATATTAATAAGGATTATTATTGTTTTAGTGAAGATATTATAGCCCCACAAGATGGTATCATAATAGATATAGAGAATAAACAACTTGATAGTGACTCACAAAAAGATAATAATTTATTTAAAAATTATATTTTAATATCACATAAACACAATGAATATAGCCTCTTAGCTCATTTAGAATACTTCTAGTATAAACATTTCAATAGGTGTAAAGGTACACCAAGGAGATTTGAAAGGTAAATGTGGAAATTCTGGTAACTCTTCCGAGCCACATTTACATTTTCAAGTTATGAACTCATCTAAAATAGACGAATGTGTTTCTTTAAAAATTAAATATTCTAATGGAAGATCACCTATAAAAGGAGATAGTATATAAAAAATTAAAAGGGGGGACTAAGCAGTGGAAATTTTAATTAAAATAATAGATGTAATCGTTGCTATTGTATCTACTTTTACGGATGAGACTTCGAAATATTTAGCGAAATTAAAAGAAAAAAGGGATAAAAATAAAAAATAAAATTTTAAAAATCATCAATTCTACGAATCTTGGGTATTTTAAAAATATGAGAGGATATTTTATCAGATAAATTAACATAAAATGACTTATCAGAAGTTATCTGTCACTCATACATAATAGATGATATATTATACAGGTCGCCTATCTCTCGGGCGTCAAATTTAGACGTAGAGAGGAGGTGCATTATTTTGTTAATCGTTTTCGTTCACAAAATTATAACACTGGTTAATAGGGGAGCGCAAAACTCTTATATTAAAAAATGGGGAACTTTGAGTAGTATTATAAGCTATAGTACAGAAATATTTAAGTGTTTGTATTCAGAATTTAGCTTTCCATTAAATGATATATTGCTAGAAGGTACTGATAAAAAAGTGAGTAAAGAATATATAAACAAGAATCAGAAAAATTTTTATTGTCTATAATCATCTATTACTTTCTTTTTACTAGTAACTTCGATAATTGCAAGCAGTATCATTGGTCATTAAAAAAATAAAAGACGAATAAAAAATAACATATAACATTAATAAGATAATTGATCTTTTTTAGTGGTTCTATAATCAATCAGTCTGGGACATAAATTATATAGTAATGCTATTTATCAAATTCGCAGTAGCTGACTGAACTGAAAATACACTTAAATCAAGCTTTTTTCAGTTCTAGTCACCCTTGCGGGGGTGGGACAACGAATTTAAAAAGAATTCTGTCCCACTCCCATTTGACGAAGCGCCTATAATTAAAACGCTATCGTTTGTTTTGATACAAAAACAAGCGATAGCGTTTATTTTATTATTCACTAAATTATTAATTTATGAACCATAGTCATACTTTTATTTTTGAGCACTGATTGCTTTATATTGATCAGCATAGTTAGTGAATACACCGTCAACACCATATTGGTTTAAACGCTGCATATCAGCCGTTTCATTGACAGTAAATGGGTGTACAAGAAAGCCAAGGTCTTTTAAATGCGCTGTATTTCGTTCATTTAAATCACTATATTCAGGACCTACACCAATTGCATAAGAACGAATACGTTGTAAATCGGCATCGCTTTGTTGTGCTAATTCGCCTTTGTCTAATAAACGAATTAATGGCACATTCGCATTTAGTTGATGCATTTTTAATAAACTTGCTTCTGAAAATGATTGTATCAATACGTGACCGTGCTGAAGCGCGTTAGAATTAAGCATATTGTGTTTGTCTAGTGTGTCTAAAAGTTGTTGTTCCATGCCAGGATAAACATCAGGCTGCTTTGTTTCAATATAATAATTTGCATCTGTACCATAACGTGTCAAAATTTCATCTAATGTTGGAACTGTAGCACCTTTATATCGATCATTAGCAAATTGAGGATGTTGTTCATTAAAAGATGAACCAGCGTCAAGCTTCTTTAATTCCGATAAAGTGTAATCCTCGACACGTCCTGAGCCATTCGTTGTACGGTCAACTGTTTCGTCATGCATGGCGACTAAATGACCATCTTTGGTACGTTGTAGATCAATTTCAATATATGAAGCACCTAACTCATTGTGACTTTTGTCATAGGCTGCAAATGTATGCTCTGGTGCATAGCCGCTTGCGCCACGATGAGCAATAGTAGTGTAGCGTTCTCCTGTTAAATTGGTTGTCCATTGTGATTGATTACCTTGGGTTGTAGACGTACTAGATTGGTTCGGCGTTATAGTATTTGAGATCGCACTACCACTTGCTTCAACAGGCGTATGTATAATTGCTAACCCTAAAGTAACTATAGTTAGACTTGAAATGATACCTTTTTTCTTTGCTTTCAACAAACTCATCCTTTCACAGTTAAAGTTACAGTTAAAATCTAGCAAAGCATATTTATGAAAGGAAGTGAATTTTCAAAAGCTTAAAATAATTATTAAATAGTTAAAATTCACTCAATAATGTTAACAAAAAAAGGCTGGAGTGGGGCAGAATAATGAATGAACTCTGTCCCATTCCAAGCCTTTATAAGGTATCGTTATTTAATACTTTCTTAGCAACGTTAAGTTGATGGCGTACTGCATCTTGACCTGTAGAACCATAACTTTTTCTACGGCTAAGACAATTTTCGGGTTTAAGATAATCATAAACATCTTGATCAATGTTTGCATTTAATTCTTGGTAACGTGCAAGGGGTACATCTAATAAATAAATACCTTGTTGAATGCATTCATAGACGATTTTTCCAACAATTTCGTGCGCTGTTCTAAAAGGCACATCTTTAGCTACTAAATAATCGGCTAATTCTGTTGCATTTGAAAAGTCTTGATGTACGGTTTCGTTTAGACGGTCTGTATTAACAGTCATTGTATCTAACATACCTTCAAAAATGCGCAATGATCCTTTTACTGTGCGTACTGAATCAAATAAACCTTCTTTATCTTCTTGTAAGTCTTTATTATAGGCAAGTGGTAGACCTTTTAGTGTGACGAGCATACTCATTAAATGGCCTGTCGTACGTCCGACTTTACCACGAATAAGTTCTGCCATATCAGGATTCTTCTTCTGAGGCATAATAGATGAACCAGTAGAAAATGCATCAGATAGTGTGATGAATTTCGCTTCATCTGTTGACCAAAATATAATTTCTTCAGCGAAACGTGATAAATGAATCATTGTTAATGAAATATTATGCAGTGTTTCAATAATATAATCACGATCACTTACTGCATCTAAACTATTCTCATAAACTGAGCCGAATCCTAATAACTGTTGCGTTTCATGTCTATCAATAGGGTGTGTGGTACCACTTAATGCTGCTGCACCTAATGGTGAAATATCAATACGTTTCATACTATCGACAAAGCGTGAATAATCTCTATCAAGCATCCAGAAATACGTCATAACATGGTGTGCAAATGAAATTGGTTGTGCACGTTGCAAATGCGTATAACCTGGCATAATAGTGTTGACATGTGATTGTGCTAGGTTAAGAATGGATGTTTGGAATGAACGTATAAGTGTTTGGATGTCTTGGACTTCTTTTTTAACATATAAATGCAAATCAGTGGCAACTTGGTCGTTTCTACTACGACCTGTATGCAATTTACCTCCGGCGTCACCAACGCGTTGAATGAGTTCATGTTCGATGTTTAAATGAATATCTTCGAGTGACTTCTTAAAATCAAGCTTACCATTATAAAAATCTTGTTGGATCTCTTTTAATCCATTAATGATAGCATCTTTGTCATCTTGCGAAATGATATGTTGATTAGCTAACATGGTCGCATGTGCAATACTACCTTGAACATCTTCATCTAACAATGTTTGGTCGAAATCAATCGACGCATTAAATTCATCGACCCAATCTTCAGGTTGTTGTTGAAAACGACCACCCCATGCTTTACTACTCATTACTATAACCTCCATGAAGATAAGCATTGACTTGAGTAGGTAAACCATAAATATCGATGAAACCTACAGCTGCTGATTGATTAAATGCATCTTCTTTAGTATATGTTGCTAATTTTTCATCATATAAAGTATATGGAGACTTTCTTCCATTAACAATTGCATTACCTTTAAATAGTTTAATTCTGACATCACCTTCAACATATTGTTGTGTACTATCGATAAATAATTTTAAGCTATCTGTTAATGGTGAGAACCATAAGCCGTTATATGTTTGTTCAGCAAATTGTTTCTCTATTACTGGTTTAAAATGAGCTACATCTTTAGTTAAGGTTAATGTCTCAAGTGCTTTATGTGCTTTTAAGATAACTTCAGCACCAGGTGTTTCATATATTTCACGAGATTTAATACCAACTAGACGATTTTCAACATGGTCGATACGTCCAATACCATGTTTCCCAGCTAATTCATTTAAAGTTAAAATTAATTGATCTAGGTCATAATCTTTATGATCTAATTGAACAGGAATACCATTTTTAAATGAAAGAATGATTTCATCCGGTGTATCCGGTGTATCTTCTAATTCTGCTGTTAAGTCATAAGCGTCTTTAGGTGGTGCAGCATATGGATCTTCTAAAATACCACATTCATTTGCTCTGCCCCATAAGTTTTGGTCGATAGAATACGGAGAATCATGATTGATGCCAACAGGGGTGTTATGTTTGATAGCATAATCAATTTCTTCTTCACGACTCCAGCCCCATTCTCTAACTGGCGCAAATGTCTTAAGGTTAGGGTTTAACGCTTTAATAGCAACTTCGAAACGAACTTGGTCGTTACCTTTACCAGTACAGCCATGCGCAATACCTATTGAATTCGTTTTCTCTGCAATCTCAACTAATTTCTTCGCAATAAGTGGACGTGATAACGCCGATACGAGTGGATAACTATTTTCATACATTAAATTACCTTTGATAGCGTAACTTACGAAATCATCACTAAATTCTTTCGTTGCATCAATAATGTGACACTCAACTGCCCCCATATCTAATGCTTTAGAATAAACGACATCTAAATCTTTACCTTCACCAACATCTAAACATACAGCTACAACATCATAGCCTTTATCTATAAGCCATTTAACGGCAACACTTGTATCTAATCCACCTGAATATGCTAATACGATTTTCTCTTTCATTAAAATTCACCTCATAATTTTTCTGAAAATTGATATAAATTAATACTAACAGATATCAAATGAAAATAAAACCATTTTTTTACATAAATATACAAAATTTTGAAATCTGTATATAATAATGAATTCCATTGAATTAAAGGGGATAATGCAACATGACTCATTTTCAGTATTATTATTTTATTTATAAAATATTCATTTTTGAATTATTAGAAAATGTCTTAAAATTGTTGAATTAATTTGAAAATATGTGAATAGTCAGTCATGTCAATTGAATAGATAGCATAAAGTTAGTAAAATTAAATCAACAAGGACATACAGGAGGCTTTTATAAAATGACTCATATTCAATTAGATTATGGCAAAGCATTAGAATTCTTTGGTCAACATGAAATTGATCAACAACAAGATATCGTTAAAACTATCCATAAAACGATTCATGAAGGTACTGGTGCAGGTAGTGATTTCTTAGGTTGGGTCAATCTACCAGAAGATTACGATAAGCAAGAATTTTCAAGAATTGTTGAAGCGTCAAAACGCATTAAATCAAATTCAGACGTACTTGTAGTTATCGGTATTGGCGGTTCATACTTAGGTGCACGTGCTGCTATCGAAATGTTAACTTCTTCATTCCGAAATTCAAATGAATATCCGGAAATTGTATTTGTTGGTAATCACTTATCATCAACATACACTAAAGAATTAGTAGATTACTTATCAGATAAAGATTTCTCTGTGAATGTAATTTCAAAATCTGGAACAACTACAGAACCTGCAGTAGCATTCAGACTGTTTAAACAATTAGTTGAAGAAAAATATGGTAAAGATGAAGCTAAAAAACGAATTTTTGCTACTACAGATAAAGCTAAAGGTGCATTAAAACAATTGGCTGATAATGAAGGTTATGAAACATTTGTTGTACCAGATGATGTAGGTGGCCGTTATTCAGTATTAACAGCTGTAGGTTTATTACCAATTGCAACAGCTGGCATTAATATTGAATCAATTATGATTGGTGCTAACAAAGCGCGTAAAGAATTATCATCAGATAACTTAAATGAAAATATTGCGTACCAATATGCGACAATCCGTAACATTTTATATAGTAAAGGATATACAACTGAAATGTTGATTAACTATGAGCCATCAATGCAATATTTCAATGAATGGTGGAAACAATTGTACGGTGAGTCTGAAGGTAAAGACTTTAAAGGTATTTATCCATCAAGCGCAAACTATACAACGGACTTACATTCATTAGGTCAATATGTTCAAGAAGGACGTCGTTTCTTATTTGAAACAGTTGTAAAAGTAAACAACCCTAAACACGATCTTACAATTGAAGAAGATAGTGATGATTTAGACGGATTGAATTACTTAGCAGGTAAAACAATTGATGAAGTAAATACGAAAGCATTTGAGGGTACATTATTAGCACATACTGATGGAGGCGTACCTAACGTAGTTGTGAATATACCACGTTTAGATGAAGAAACATTTGGTTATGTCGTTTACTTCTTTGAATTAGCTTGCGCAATGAGCGGATATCAATTAGGTGTTAACCCATTCAACCAACCTGGTGTTGAAGCATATAAACAAAACATGTTCGCGTTATTAGGTAAACCTGGATATGAAGATAAGAAGAAAGCGTTAGAAGAACGTCTATAATACGCTAATCTTCTCATTGATTAAATTAAATATATATTAAGAATAATCCGGGACAAAAATAATATAATGAAGCTATTTTG
>NZ_KV838583.1:0-80496 GCF_001838705.1 Staphylococcus sp. HMSC34C02 | reverse complement strand
GACGAATTTAAAAGAATTCTGTTCCACTCCCTTTCTATTATATACCTTTATATTAAAGCTAAGGAATGAGTTCTAACTACTACCTATGACTGATTTGTAACCATAGAGGTAGATTTATAAATGAAACAGTGTACAATATTTCTATGAAATAATGACTGTTAATTCAATAGGAAGGATTTGATGTAACTGTGTTTCATCAAATTGAACAATGGTTTGATTTATTACAAGGTTTTGGTTACTTAGCTGGGTTTATCATATTATTTTTTAGGGCCATTGTACCAGTGCTTCCATTAACATTGTATGTTATTTTATGTGTTCATGCGTATGGCTTTTTAGCAGGTACGATTGTGAGTTGGTTAGGTGTTGTAGCAGGTACTTACACTGTCTTCTTCTTCTGTAGAAAATTCGTGAATGCCAACTTTATGAAACGGATTAAATCAAGACGATCAGTCGAAAGATTAATTCATTTTATTGACAGACAAGGTTTGGTACCTATATTTATCTTAATGTGCTTTCCATTTACCCCTAATACACTTGTCAACTTTGTAGCTAGTTTGTCTCATATTAGAGGTAAATATTACTTTATGATTTTACTTGTATCTAAGCTTATTTCTATCACATTTTTGGCAATTATGGGAAAAAGTGTAACAACTTTTTTTACACATCCTTTTAGAGCAGTCATGATAATAATGGTAACGATAGCATTATGGTTTATTGGTAAGAAAGTAGAAGGCTATTTTATGGGTTCGGACAAGGAGTGACAACGTGCGTAGAATTGCAAGTTGGGTAGTAGCATTACTATTTGCTTGTCTCTTTGTCATTTTTATACAAATGTTCATCATTAAAGGTGCGGTCGTTCAAACTAACGATATGTCTCCCACTTTAAATAAAGGTGATCGCGTCATTGTTAATAAAATTAAAATCACCTTTAACTTATTGGATGATGGTGATATCATCATGTATCGCCAAAATGATCAAATGCACTTTGGTCGATTAGTGGGTAAACCTGGTGAATCTATAGAAATCAGAAATGGTGAATTGTATAGAGATGATAGACAAGTTGACAAATTTTATGCTAAAAATAGAGATATTAATAATTTTGCGATAAGAGATTTACATGATTCTGATGGTGATATTATTCCACCAAATTCATATTTTGTTTTAAATGATAATGGTGATAAACGCAGTGATTCACGTAGATATGGATTAATAGATAAAGACGATATTGTTGGAGATGTTAGTTTGAAATATTATCCATTTAAAGAATTTACCTATCAATTTAATAAGTAGATGAGGTGTTAATAGTGAAAAAAGAAATAGTTGAATGGATTGTTGCCATAGCGGTAGGTTTATTACTTGTATGGGTAATGGTAAACTTCGTCGCTAAGTCATATACGATTAAAGGCGATTCTATGGATCCAACATTAAAAGATGGCGAACACGTTATGGTCAATATTTTAGGATATAAAGTTGGAGACATTAAAAAAGGGAACGTTATCGTTTTTCACGCGAATCAACAAGACGACTATGTAAAACGTGTTATTGGTGTGCCGGGAGATAGTGTTGTTTACAAAGATGACAAACTATATGTGAATGGTAAAAAGATAGATGAACCGTATCTTGATTACAATGAAAAGCGTAAACAAGGAGAATATATTACGGGTTCATTTGAAACGAAAGATTTACTAAATGCCAATCCTAAATCCAATGTTATACCTAAAGATAAGTATTTAGTTTTAGGTGATAATCGAGAAGTGAGTAAGGATAGTAGAGCATTCGGGTTAATCGATAAAGATCAAATTGTAGGTAAAGTATCATTTAGATTTTGGCCATTCAGTGAATTTAAGTTTAATTTTAATCCTGACAACGATAAATAAAAGCATTGGCTAATAATTTGATATATAGCTATCAAGGCTGGAAATGGAATGTTATAGAGATTCCAACCAGTCTTTTTTTGTTCACTATTTTAATGCAACAAAACATTTTTAGGAACGTATGTTCTATGTTAAAATGAACTCAAAGGAGTGTGGGAATAATGGAGTTGAACGCATACATAGGTAGAGCCGGGACAGGTAAATCCCATTATATGATTAATAATATAAAGCAACAAATGAAAGATGACCCACTTGGTGATCCGATTATTTTAATCGCACCAACTCAAAGTACGTTTCAATTAGAACAAGCTTTTGTAAGTGACAAGGCATTGAATGGAAGTTTAAGAACTGAAGTGCTTCACTTTGAACGTTTGAGTTATAGAGTTTTTCAGGAAGTAGGGGGATTAACTGAAGAACGATTAACGCAAGCAGCCACTGAGATGATGATTTATGATCTTGTTCAACAACATCAATCTGAACTCAAATTATATCGATCACAAGTGAATTACTATGGATTCAGTGAGAAGTTAAGTGAACAAATTCAAGATTTTAAGAAATATGCTGTTACGCCTGAACATTTGAAATCCTTTTTGCAAGATAATGACATAAGTACGAGAACGAAACATAAATTAGAAGATATATCCCTCATATACCAATCTTTTGAGGAACGTATAAATGGAGCGTTTATTACCTCAGAGGATAGCTTAAATCATTTTATTGATATTTTAAATCAATCAGAATGGATTAAAAGGTCAGAAATATACATAGACGGGTTTCATAACTTCTCTACATTGGAATATCAAATAATTAAAGCGCTGGTACAAAATGCCAAAAAAGTTACAGTCCTTCTAACAACAGATGGTAATGAAGATCCATTCAGTCTCTTTAGAAAACCATCCGAAGTATTAACCCACTTAAAGGAAATTGCTAATGATTTAAATATAGACTTACAACAACAATTATTTAAACAACAACATCGTTTTAACAACAAAGATTTAATGCAATTGGAACAACAATTTGATGCACTGCAAATTAATCCTGTAACTTATGAAGGTAATATTAATATTTTAGAATCATCAAGTATACGTGAAGAAGTGAATGAAGTGGCTCGCCAAATTATAAAAGATACACGAGATAAGCAATATCGATACCAAGATATCGCTATACTGTATCGCGATGAAAGCTATGCCTATTTATTTGACTCTGTACTTCCACAATATGACATCCCATTTAATATCGATACCAAAAGATCAATGACACATCATCCCATCATGGAAATGGTGCGTTCGCTTTTAGAAGTAATTCAAACGAACTGGAATATGAGTCCGATGATGCGCTTAATTAAAACCAATATTTTGTCTAATCATTTTAAAGATAGTGCGTATTTAATTGATTTATTAGAGAATTTTGTAGTTGAACGTGGTGTTTATGGCAAACGTTGGCTCGATGATAAATTATTTAGTGTAGATAATTTTACTAAAATGGGCCGAAAAGAGCATAAATTGACTGTTGAAGAACGAGAAACGTTTGAGCAAGTCGTTAATTTGAAGCATGATATTATCGATAAAATAGTAACTTTCGAAAAGGCAATGAACGAAGCGGATAATGTAAGAGGGCTTGCGACAGCATTTTATGAAACTATGGAGTCATTTGATTTACCAAAATATTTAATGACACATCGGGATCAACTAGATGTCGAGGGTCATCATGAAGAAGCGGAAGAAATTGACCAAATTTGGAATGGCCTTATCCAAATATTAGATGATTTAGTCACTGTATTTGATAATGAAGATATGACACTTAAACGCTTTTTAGAAGTTTTTGATATTGGTTTGGAACAATTAGAGTTTGTTATGATTCCGCAAACACTCGACCAAGTTAGTATAGGGACAATGGATTTGGCTAAGGTAGACAATAAAAAGCATATTTATATGGTTGGAATGAATGATGGCGCAATGCCACAACCTGTTTCGTCTTCTAGTTTAATAACTGATGAAGAAAAGAAAATGTTTGAGCAACAGACACAAGTTGAATTGAGTCCAACCTCAGATATCTTACAAATGGATGAAGCGTTTGTTTGCTATATTGCGATGACACGTGGAAGTGACCAAGTTACATTTTCATATAGCTTAATGGGGGCTAAAGGCGAGGATAAAGAGAAGAGTCCGTTTCTTGACCAAATACAAGCATTGTTTAATGGTTTAGAAGTAACGAATATTCACTATAAACATAATGCTCAACCTATTTCTTTAATGGAACATCCGCATCAAACTAAGGTAGCGTTATTTGAATCGTTAAAGCGTTGGTTGGAAGCAGAGATGGTTGCAGATATATGGGTAGATGCGTATCAAGTTATGCGAGATAATGACAAATTGAACGGTGGTTTAAGTTACTTATTAACAGCGTTGACATATGACAATGAAACGGTGCAATTAGATGAACCGTTGGCAGCATCATTATATGGTTCAACAATCAATGCCAGCGTTTCTAGATTTGAAGGATATAATGACTGTCCATTTAAACATTATGCGAACCATGGTCTAAGATTAAATGAACGCACGAAATATAAACTTGAAAATTTCGATTTAGGTAATATTTTCCATACTGCATTAAAGTATATTTCTGATAAGATTAATGGCGATTTTAAAAATCTTGATAATAAAAAGATTCGCGCATTAACTGTAGAAGCTTTAGAAAATGTATTGCCGCAAGTTCAGTTTAATCTTATGGATTCAAATGCGTACTACCGATATATGTCTAAACGAATTGGTGTTATTGTTGAAAGTACGTTGAAAGCTTTACGCTACCAAAATAAAAATACAAAGTTTAAACCGCAACGATTCGAAGCAGGATTTAGAAAATCACCTAAGAACAGTGAAGAACTTATTGCACAACCATTAATTACAGAACAAGGTATTCCAGTTAATATACGCGGACAAATTGATCGTATAGATGCTTATACTAAGAATGATACGAGTTATATAAATATCATTGATTATAAATCATCTAATCCGAGTGCGACATTAGATTTGAAAAAGGTTTATTATGGCAAACAAATGCAAATGATGACTTATATGGATATTGCATTGCAAAATGCCCAAAGACTGGGCTTGTCAAATGAAATTAAACCAGGTGGGCTATTGTATTTCCATGTCCACGATGAACGTCTTAACTTTAAAGATTGGGGCGAATTGCAAGATGATGCTTTAACAGAAGATAAACTGGAACAAGCGTTTTTGAAAGAATATAAATTACGTGGATTAGTTAATAGTGATATGGATGTCGTAGATGCATTAGATATTCGATTAGAAGACATTGGCAAATCTGATATTGTTCCAGTTAGTTTGAAGAAAGATGGAAGTATTGGTAGTAGGGGAAGTAGTGTGGCTGATGAAACAACGATTCATAAATTTATTAAGCACAATAAAGACAACTTTATAAATACTGCCACAAACATTATGAAAGGTCACACTGAAGTTGCACCACTTAAATTTGATGACCAACTCCCATGTCAGTTTTGTAATTTTAAATCTGTTTGTCACGTGGATACGATGATAGATAGTAAACATTATCGTCATGTAGATGAAACAATAGACCCTATTAAAGCAGTACAAGATGTCGAGTTAGAAAGTGGTGATAATAATGAATGATATTCCGATTAAACCTAAAGATGCGCAATGGACAGATGCGCAATGGAAAAGTATATATGCTAATGGGCAGGATATATTAGTAGCCGCTGCTGCTGGTTCCGGCAAAACTGCCGTTTTAGTAGAAAGGATTATCCAAAAAATAATTAGAGACGAAATAGATGTTGATAAATTACTTGTTGTAACATTTACAAATTTAAGTGCTAGAGAAATGAAACATCGTGTAGATCAACGTATTCAACAAGCTTCAATTGAAGATCCGAGCAATGAACATTTAAAGAATCAACGTATTAAAATTCATCAAGCACAAATTTCAACACTACATAGTTTCTGTCTAAAGATTATCCAACAGCACTATGATGTCATTGATTTAGATCCCAATTTCCGTACTATAAGTGATGTGGAAAATGTACTTTTACTTGAACAAGCTATTGATGAGGTACTAGAAAAGCATTATGAAACACCAGATGTTGAGTTTCTTACGCTTGTGGAACAATTATCGAATGACCGAAATGATAATAGTTTTAGAGATTTATTAAAGCGTTTCTACAACTTTAGTATCGCTAATCCATCACCATTTGAGTGGCTAGATTCATTAGTTGATATCTATGACAATGAAGATAAACATGAAGCATATTTAAAAGAATTAGAAAAACTAGCAAAAATTTATATCAAAGCAGCATACCGTACCTTATTAGAAGCGGAAAATAACTTTTTAAATTGTATAGAAGCAGAAAAACATTTAGATGTTATTAAATTAGAAAAATACAAATGTGAAAAAATGCTAGAGGGTAATGTAATAAATTATGAAGAAATTCTTAATTACGCTTCTGAAAAATTGCCTACAATTACTAAAAAATTAAAAGACACGAATGAAGACGCAGGTATAAGTGCTCAATTTTTAACAAATGCGAAAGACTTTTATGATGACTATAAAAAGCTATTATTAAATGTGAAAAATAAGTATTTAATGCGTTCTTTTGAAGAATTAAAGGTAGATATGAAGCGTTTAGCACCAAGAATACAGTATCTTGTTCGAATTGTTAAAGATATTATTAATGATTTTGCTGATAAGAAACGTAGTCGCAACGTTCTAGATTTTTCTGATTATGAACACTTTGCATTACAAATATTAACTAATCAAGAAGGAAATGCTTCACCCATCGCTAAAGAATATCGTGCCCAGTTTTCAGAAATATTAGTAGATGAATATCAAGATACAAACCAAGTACAAGAAGCTATTATATCTAAAATTAAACGTGGCGATGAGTCTAATGGTAATTTATTTATGGTAGGCGATGTTAAACAATCTATTTATAAATTTAGACAAGCTGACCCAACGCTATTTATGAATAAATATCATCGTTTTACAAAGAATGGTGATGGAACTGGTATGCGAATTGATTTATCTAAAAATTTCCGTTCGCGTAAAGAAGTGCTCGCCACGACCAACTATTTATTTGATCATATGATGGATGAAGAAGTTGGTGAAATTGATTATGATGCTGATGCACGACTTTATTTTGGTGCTACTAAATATTCTGATAAATCTATGCCACTTGAATTACATGCATTAGTTCAAGATAAAAGCAGTGATACGGATTTAGAAAAATTAGAACAAGAAGCCCGTTATATCGTTGAACAAGTTAAAGATATCGTTGAAAATAAACAGGTATATGACATGAAGACGGAAACATATAGACAGGCGACTTTCAAAGATATCGTCATACTTGAGAGAGGTTTGAAAAATGCACGTAACTTACAACAGGTATTTAAAGACAATAATATTCCGTTTCATGTAAATAGTAAGGAAGGCTACTTCGAACAAACTGAAGTGCGATTAGTCTTATCTTTTTTAAGAACTGTCGATAATCCATTGCAAGATATTTATCTAGTTGGATTGATGAGATCGGTAATCTATCAATTCACAGAAGATGAATTAGCCCATATACGTGTGCTCAGTATGAATTATGATTATTTCTATCAATCTATCATGCACTATATTAAAGATGAGGAAGCGCGACCAGCATTAGTTAAAAAGTTACAACGTTTTATCGATGATTTAACAATGTATCAAGCCTATAGTCAGTCGCACCCAGTTTACCAACTCATAGACAAATTTTATAATGACCACTATGTTATTCAATATTTTAGTGGCTTAATAGGTGGTAAAGGTAGACGTGCAAATCTTTATGGATTGTTCAACAAAGCAGTGGAATTTGAGAATTCAAGCTTTAGAGGATTATATCAATTCATAAGGTTTATTGATGAATTAATCGAGCGCAATAAAGACTTTGGTGAAGAGAACGTTATAGGACCTAATGATAATGTGGTGCGAATGATGACAGTTCATAGTAGTAAAGGTTTAGAGTTCCCATATGTGATTTACTCTGGACTCTCTAAAAATTTCAATAAAGGTGATTTACGTAAACCACTAATTTTAAACCAAAAATATGGTCTGGGTATTGATTATTATGATTTGGAACAAAATGTGACGTATCCTTCTCTATCATCAGTAGTCATTAAATCAATTACTGAAAAAGAATTAATCTCAGAAGAAATGCGCTTGATGTATGTGGCTATGACCCGTGCTAAAGAACAACTCATTCTTATTGGGACAATTGATAAGGAAGAAGTCTTAGAAAAATTTGAACGACTGCCTATTGCAAATAATCATATTGCATTACACAAGCGATTATCCGCTGATCGACCTTTTGATTTAATTTATAGTATTTTAGCTAAGTATCAATCTTCATCTCTATTACCGGAATATCAATTTGAAAAATCAATTGATCAATTAGATGAAAGTTTACGTCCTTCTGTGGAAATTAAGGTCGTACATTTTGAAGCACTTTCGATTGAAAATAGTGAGTCCGAGCAGGAACGTCGTAGCGTTTCGGATTTAGAGACAGAAGGCACTCATGATGATGCTTTGAAACAACAAATTAATGAACAACTCTCTTTTGAATATCCTTACTTAAAGGATACGGAGAAGCCATCAAAACAATCCGTTTCTGAATTAAAGCGACAATTAGAAACAGAAGAAAGTGGCACAAGTTATGAAAGAGTCAGACAATATCGTATAGGTGTTTCAACGTATGAAAGACCAAAATTCCTAAGCGCTAATCGTAATCGAAAAGCTAATGAAATTGGTACCTTAATGCATACAGTTATGCAACATTTACCATTTAAAGACACACGAATGACTGAAACAGAATTAAATGATTATATTGATGAGTTAATCGCAAAGCATATCATTGAAGCGGACGCTAAGAAAGATATTCAATTTGAAGCAGTTATGAATTTTATCAGAAGTGACTTGTATATGACGATTACACAAGCTGATGAAGTATATAGAGAGTTACCGTTTGTTGTAAATCAAGCGCGTGTTGACGAAATGCCTGAAGAGGATGAAGATGTATCAATAATTCAAGGAATGATTGATTTAATTTTCTTAAAAGACGGGCAATATTACTTTGTAGATTATAAGACGGATGCCTTTAATAAACGTAGGGGTATGACGGATGAAGAAATAGGTAATCAACTTCGAGATAAATATAAAATTCAAATGAAGTATTATCAAAATACATTAGAAACGATTTTGAATTCTAAAGTGTATGGTTATCTGTATTTCTTCCAATTTGGTCAAATGAGTATTGACGACGGTGACAAACGATCTTCTAATTAAATATCATCCAATTCACTAAATTTCTAAAATTTCAGATATATATATTTGTGGTTTAGCAAAGATTAAAGTTATAATATGTATTAAGATATAGATGAGGAGTTGATACTGAATGAAATTTCTATCATTCAATTATAATGACGCTGAATCTTACGGCGTAAAAGTTAAGCGTGAAGACGCAGTTTGGGATCTAAAAAAAGTGTTTGCACAATTTGGCGAAGGTGACTTCCACCCTAAAACACTATTAGAAGGTTTACAACAAAACCAAACACTTGATTTCCAAGAACAAGTACGTAAAGCAGTTGTCGCAGCTGAAGATAGTGGTAAAGCAGAAGAATTCAAAATCGCTTTCAATGATATTGAATTCTTGCCACCGGTTACACCACCAAATAATGTTATCGCATTCGGTCGTAATTACCAAGATCACGCAAGTGAATTAAATCATGAGGTACAACGTTTATACGTATTTACTAAAGCAGCATCATCATTAACTGGTGATGAATCAACAATTCCAAATCATAAAGATATCACTGATCAATTAGATTATGAAGGCGAATTAGGTATCGTCATCGGCAAATCTGGAGAAAAAATTCCAAAAGCGTTAGCATTGGACTATATTTATGGTTACACAATTATTAATGACATCACTGACCGTAAAGCACAAAATGAACAAGATCAGGCATTTTTATCTAAAAGTTTAACTGGTGGTTGCCCAATGGGACCTTACATTGTAACTAAAGATGAGTTACCAACACCAGAAAATGTTAATATTGTAACTAAAGTTAACAATGAAATTCGTCAAGATGGTAATACAAGTCAAATGATTAATAAAATTGATGACTTAATTGAAGAGATTTCTAAATATGTAGCATTACATCCAGGAGATATCATTGCTACTGGTACACCAGCTGGTGTGGGTGCAGGATTACAACCACCTCAATTCTTACAACCAGGTGATGAAGTTAAAGTTACGATTGATAATATTGGTACGTTAACTACTTATATCGCAAAAGATTAACGGCTATTCAACATATAAATTGTCATTACTAGCTCATAATCAGTAACTGACTCAATTGCGATGACGTACACAATACGTCTTTCTTGATTCCATATATTTATATAGGAGTGGTAAATTGAACGCATCATGCGCTCGATGCACCACTCCTTTTATCGTTTAACAATACGTTTGGATATAGATATGATATGATGATTAAGTAAAAAAGTAATCAATAGTATTGGGGGAATTTAGTCTTGTTACATATGCATATTGCAAGTTGGGCATTGACAATTATTTTATATGTAATTGCATTTTTACATATTTCAAAATCACAAGGTCCTACACCTATGTTTAAACCTTTACAAATGGCCTTGAGAGTCTTTATGTTACTTACATTGTTCTCAGGATTTTGGTTGTTAATTCAAGAATTTATGGCCGCTAGTCATGGCGGTGGCGGTAATCATATGTTGTTAACATTGAAGATGCTTTGTGGTATCGCAGTAGTTGCATTAATGGAAGTATCTATTGCGAAACGTAAGAAACACGAAGCAAGCCACGGTTTATTCTGGGCAACAATTATTTTAATCATTATTACTATGGCATTAGGTATTATCCTACCATGGGGTCCAATCAGTAGTCTTTTTGGAATTAGTTAAAATAAGATAAGTGATTCATGAAAGAGGTATAGCCCTTAAATGATTGTTATTAACAAAATCATTTAAGGGCTATATTTTATAAATCCCGGGCTTTATAGCCAATCATATTAATCAAATCTTTAGGATGACTATAGGGTGGCGCATAGGCTACTTCAAATTCAGTTAATTCATCAATAGTAATGCCACTCATCATTGCCATTGAAATGACATCAATGCGTTTATCTACGCCTTCTTTTCCAATTGCGGCAGCACGCAATAGTCGACGACGTTCAGCATCAAAGTAAACACGCAAGTGGATTTCTGTATTTCCAGGGTAATAACCAGCATGTGTTCCAGAAGTAATTTCAACCATTTGAGTATCAAACTGAGATAATTCTTCAACTTTAACGCCCACACTTGCTAATGTATAGTCAAAAAATTTAACGATATTAGTACCTAGAAATCCTTTGAAAGTAATATGATCGTTACCAGCAAGTTGTTCAGCAATGATACTGGCGCCACGATGTGCACCCCATGCTAAAGGAACTTGTGCAGGCAGATTGACATGGCGATAGAAAGAAATGATGACGTCGCCTAATGCATAAATATTAGGGATATTCGTCTCAAATTTCTCATTAACTGGAATAAACCCTTTGTCATTTAATGCTATATTTGACGACTCGATGAAGCTTGAATTTGGGTGTGTACCGACACCTTCAATAATTAAATCATAGTCTTCTATGACACCTGATTTAAACGTTACTTGATGGTCATGAATGCTAATGATTTCTTCATTTAAACGATAAGGTATATGACGTGAATCAAGCTCGTCAAAGATAACTTGATTCATATCTTGGTCCATTAACTTGTTTACTTTTTCAGAACGGTGAATTAATGTAACCTCTAAACCTCTAGTATATAAATTCTCTAAGACTTCTAATGAAATATAGCCTGCACCAACGACCAATGCTTTCTTAACTTGATGTTGCTCAATAAATTGATCTATTGCATCAGTATCTTCCATATTGCGTAAAGTGAAAATGAAATCATTATCAAAGCCTAATGAATTAGCACCTGCACCTGGACTTAAAATGAGTTTGTCATAACTAGTTTCAAATGTTTCTTTAGTTTCACGATTTAACACTGTAACGGTTTGAGCTTTATCATTAATGGCAATCACTTCGTGATACGTTTTTACTGTAATATTTTTCTTCTCTTTAAACATATCTGGCGTAATCGGTAATACATCTTTTCGCTCATTTACAACGTTGCCGAGATAGTAAGGCAAGCCACAATTAGCGAAACTCATGTCGCGGTCTTTTTCGAAAATGGTAATTTGACTGTCTTTATCTAAACGACGGATTTGGCTGGCGCAAGTTGCACCACCCGCAACAGCTCCGACTACAATAATCTTTCGCATCGTATATTCCTCCATAAACATATAGTAAAAAAGTGAGACATTAGAAAAATATACATTTGTCTCACTTTATGAATTGATTGTTAACCTTTGTAAGGTATATTTAATTTAAAGAAATCATTTAAATAACGACCGATACCGTCATCATTGTTTGAATAAGTAATATGGTTAGCAATATGTTTTAATTCATCAAGGCCATTGTCCATTGCAATGCCATATTTAGCATATTTGATCATTTCGATATCATTATCCTCGTCTCCGAAAGCGATAATGTGAGAAGATTCGATTCCTAGATAATCTTTGACTTGATCAATCCCACGTGCCTTGCTTATACCACGTTTAACAATTTCAATGACTGGGAACGGTGCACCCCAACGTCTGTGTTCAATATTCTCCGCATAGAAACGCGTAAGCATTTGCTTGATTCTAGGTATGTAAATTTCTTCGGCTTCTACAAGTAAAGATGTCGGCGCTTCGTCTAATTCTTCTAATAAATTACCTGTTTCTATTTTAGGGTTACCCATTGAGAAACCTTCAAATAATCTAGGATCGTGATTATTAGTAAAGACATGATCGCGTACCTCAGCAATAATATTTGTAATTTTTGCTTTTTGAAGTGATTCAATCATATTTCTAGCTAAGTCTACATCTAAAACTTCATGGGTCGTTTTAAAATCATCTGATTTAGGATGATGCACATAAGCACCATTGAAGTTTACAATAGGTGTGTCCATATTTAACTCATGGTAATATATTTGGCTTGCACGATAAGGTCGACCAGTTGCAATCATAATTTGATGACCTTGTTTTTTTAAGGTTGTAAGTACTTTTTTAGTATACTCACCAATTTCTTTATTATCATTTAATAATGTTCCATCTAAATCTAAACAAATTAAATAAGGTTTCATATATTTCTCCTTAAGCTACATATCAATAGAATAAAGTTCACTATCATTTTATATCAAATGTCTGTGAAGGTGATACATTAAATCAACGCTATAGTGTCATTATAACGTCTTTAATCGTTTAGTGGTATCATAGCATTTTATTGGCGTTTTGTCGGATATTTGATATATTAGTGTAAAGATAAATAATGAGAGGTGATACTAATGGAAGAGGCATTAAAAGACAGTATCCTAGGTGCACTTGAAATGGTTATTGACCCTGAATTAGGTATTGATATCGTTAATTTAGGTTTAGTATATAAAGTGAATGTTGATGATGATGGTTTGTGTACAGTTGAAATGACACTAACTTCAATGGGCTGCCCACTTGGACCACAAATTATCGAACAAATTAAAACAGTATTAGCTGAAATTCCAGAAATACAAGATACAGAAGTTAATATTGTTTGGAATCCACCTTGGAATAAAGACATGATGTCAAGATACGCTAAAATTGCATTAGGCGTTGGTTAATTAATCGCTTAGAAACAATAGTACACGATGATGATGTACTATTGTTTTTTTATTTTAAATGATCTTAACTTTTTAATGATATCGATTCAAAGTTATATCTTCAGTGCGTATAGTGACAAAGTGATGTTAATAAATGACATAATTGTAATATAAATTGAATTTGTTTAAGCGTTATACTACAATACATAAGAATTACAATATAAAATGATTTAAATTGTACTTGCATTTATGAAAATTTATAATAAATGCGCCAAATTATATAAAATAATATTATAGTTCAAGCTCAGACATCTAAGTATAAAACTCGATTTAATCATACACATTAAAATATTAAAGAATATTAAGCTAAATCATATTCACTCATGTTGTTGATCATCGACTTTCGTTTTATCCTGATTTTCAGTGCTTTAGTAATTAATGAATTTATCAAAATTTATTATTTAATAGGGAAAGAATGTGAACAATGAAACAAGATTTTGAAAAAGGGAATCAACGTAAGACTAAAATGCGTTACATGCCTGGTTTAGATGGACTAAGAGCAATTGCTGTCTTAGGTATTATTATCTACCATTTAAACAGGAAATGGCTTACAGGGGGATTCATAGGTGTAGATACCTTCTTCGTTATTTCTGGATATTTAATTACAAGCTTGCTTTTAAAGGAATACGAAGAAAAGGGCATAATAAACCTGAAACAATTCTGGTTACGACGCATAAAACGATTACTTCCTGCAGTTGTTGCGTTATTAATCGTCGTTGGAATTGCTACATTAATATTTGAACCACAGGAAATTGTACGAGTTAAGCATGACATTATAGCCGCATTATTCTATGTGTCGAACTGGTGGTATATTGCCAAAGATGTTAACTACTTCGAGCAATTTTCATTTATGCCATTAAAACACTTATGGTCACTTGCAATTGAAGAACAGTTCTATTTGTTCTTCCCGTTCGTGTTAGTTATTTTACTCTTAACAATTAAAAAATATCGCAACGTCACTTTGATATTATGGATTATTTCTCTAGCATCTTTATTAACGATGGTCGTTATTTCTCAACCCAACGTTGGATATTCTAGAGTTTATTTTGGGACAGATACACGCTTACAAACATTATTATTAGGTGTAATATTAGCATTTTTATGGCCACCGTTTAAATTGAAAGCACATCCGCCAAAGGTGCTGCAACGTTCTATTGATGGAATCGGTATAATAGGACTTCTCATACTGATATACTTATTCTTCACAGTAAAAGATACGAGTTCATGGATTTATAATGGTGGATTTTATCTTATATCAGGTATGACGTTATTCGTTATTGCTAGTGTAGTACATCCATCTAGCATTTTAGCTAAAGCGTTAGGTAATCGCGTATTCGTTTATATTGGTAAACGCTCATACAGTTTATACCTATGGCATTTTCCTGTTATAAGTTTTATACACATACACTTTGTTGATGGACAGCTTCCAATCTATGTGTATGTTATCGATATCGTACTTACAGTATTATTTGCTGAATTATCATATCGATATGTAGAGACACCGTTTAGACGTGAAGGTTTCAAGGCATTTTCATTCAATCATCTAAAAAGACCTAAATTCATTAGAACGATCATATCAATAATAGCCTTAATACCAATAGTATTAATGTTTATTGGGGTCTTTGACCGTTTTGGAAAAGATGACATTGAAAATAAAGCAAATTCATTTAATACGAATGAGCAAGATAAATATTTAATCAGAATGATGCCTGGTGAAAATATAAAAATCGATGGTTCAAATAGTAATAGTAAAAGTAAAAAACAGGTGTATACCGATATAAGTCCATTACTCATTGGAGACTCAGTAATGGTAGATATTGGTGAGACATTTAAATCTCAAGTGCCTAAAGCAACGATTGATGGTAAAGTAGGTCGTCATTTACAAGAGGCGCTCTCAATTGCAGGCAATTATTCTAACTATAATAAACCTTCAGATAAAGTTGTTTTAGAACTAGGTACTAACGGTGATTTTACAGAGGAAGAATTAAATCAATTAATCAGTAAGTTTGGTAAAGCACAAATTTATTTAGTAAATACACGTGTACCTCGTGATTGGCAAGATAACGTTAATAAACAGCTTGCTAATGCTGCTAAAAAGCATAAAAATGTAACCTTAGTAGATTGGTACCAACGCTCTGCAGGACATCCTGAATACTTCGCACCAGATGGCGTTCACCTTGAAAATAGTGGTGTAAAAGCATTATCTGATGAAATAATTAAAGCGATGAAGAAAAATTCGAATAATAAATAAGATATGCTAAGCGTTTGAATCAAAAATAAACAGTTGAGCTATGTAGCACATGCGCTCTAACTGACTAAATTGAGAATGCACTTTTAATTAACTCAATACTAGTCATCTGTGTGAGACTGAGACGATGAATTCGATAAGAATTCCGTTTCGGTCTCTTATTTAATTTGACGATAATTTGATGTTTATACCAGAAGGAACTGTGATAAAACATAGCATAAAAGCGTCTGGGACATAAATAATATAATGAGGCTATTTTGCAAATTCGCAGTAGCTGACTGAACTGAGAATGCGCTTTAATAGAGCTTTTCTCAGTTCTAGTCATCCTTGCGGGCGGGGCCCCAGCAAAGAGAACTTCATCAAGAAATTCTACAAGCAAAGCAAGTTGGGAGAGGGACGACGAATTTAAAAGAATTCCGTCCCACTCCCGTCAAACATGCGTGTACAAGCTATTTCAGAAAAATAAAAAAATGAGTATAACTGTTGATTAATCATTTAAGAGGGTCTATAATGTAATTAAGGTCAAAGAAAGTCAAAGTCAAAAACAAAGAAGTACTTGGCCTTGCTCTTATCAAATCAATAGGGGTGAAAAATTTGGATATTAATCAAATGACATATGCAATTCAAGGTGCATTACAAAAAGCCATTGAATTGAGTAAAGAAAACGAATTACAAAACATTGAAATCGAAGCAATTTTAAAAGGAACTTTAGAAGAAACTGATAGTTTATTTAAAAGTATATTAGAACGCGCAAATATCGATACAGATAGATTAAATCAAGCATATAACGAAAAATTAAAAAAATATCCCTCAGTACAAGGAGATAATATTCAATATGGACAATATATTGGTTCAAAATCGAATGAATTATTAAATAAAGCTGAATCATATATGAAAGAATACGAAGATGACTATATCTCAATGGAACACGTCCTACGTGCTGCGATGGATATCGATGATACAACAAAACAGATTGTTGGAAATAAAGAAGAAGTTGTAAAGGAAATTATTACTAAAGTTAGAGGGGGAAATCATGTGACTTCACAAAATCCAGAAGTAAATTATGAAGCTTTAGAGAAATATGGTCGTGACTTAGTTGAAGAGGTACGCCAAGGTAAAATGGACCCTGTCATTGGTAGAGATGAAGAAATTCGTAATACCATTCGAATTTTAAGTCGTAAAACGAAAAATAACCCAGTCTTAATTGGTGAACCAGGTGTAGGTAAAACAGCGATTGTTGAAGGCTTGGCACAACGTATTGTACGTAAAGACGTACCTGAATCATTATTAGATAAAACAATTTTCGAATTAGACTTAAGTGCCTTAGTTGCGGGTGCGAAATTCAGAGGTGAATTCGAAGAACGTCTTAAAGCAGTGCTTAAAGAAGTAAAAGAATCTGATGGACGAATCATCTTATTCATTGACGAAATTCACATGTTAGTAGGCGCAGGTAAAACAGACGGCGCAATGGATGCCGGCAATATGTTGAAACCGATGTTAGCACGTGGTGAATTACATTGTATCGGTGCTACTACTTTAAATGAATACAGAGAATATATTGAAAAAGACTCTGCATTAGAACGTCGTTTTCAAAAAGTTGGTGTAAGTGAACCAGACGTAGAAGACACAATTTCAATCTTACGTGGCTTGAAAGAACGTTACGAAGTATATCACGGTGTACGCATTCAAGACCGTGCTTTAGTAGCAGCAGCTGAATTATCAGATCGCTACATTACTGATAGATTCTTACCTGACAAAGCCATCGACTTAGTCGACCAAGCTTGTGCCACAATTCGTACTGAAATGGGCTCAAACCCAACTGAATTAGATCAAGTGAACCGTCGTGTCATGCAATTAGAAATTGAAGAAAGTGCATTAAAAAATGAATCTGATAATGCTAGTAAACATCGTTTAGAAGAACTACAAGAAGAACTTTCAAATGAAAAAGAAAAACAAGCATCATTACAATCTCGTGTTGAACAAGAAAAAGAAAAAATCGCAAAAGTACAAGAAAAACGTGCTGAATTAGACCGTAGTCGTCAAGCTTTAGAAGATGCACAAACTAAAGGCGACCTTGAAAAAGCAGCTGAATTACAATATGGTACAATTCCTCAATTAGAAAAAGAGTTAAAAGCATTTGAAGAAGCGTATCAAGATGAACAAGGTGACAGTGAACGCATGATTCGTGAAGTCGTTTCTGACGAAGAAATTGGCGACATTGTAAGTCAATGGACTGGTATTCCAGTTTCTAAATTAGTTGAAACAGAAAGAGAAAAATTATTAAGTTTAAGTGATATCTTACACGAACGTGTGGTAGGTCAAGATAAAGCGGTAGACTTGGTATCTGATGCTGTTGTAAGAGCACGTGCGGGTATTAAAGATCCTAATAGACCAATTGGTAGTTTCTTATTCTTAGGACCAACTGGTGTAGGTAAAACTGAATTGGCTAAATCATTAGCTGCATCATTATTCGATTCTGAAAAACATATGATTCGAATTGATATGAGTGAGTATATGGAGAAACACTCTGTTTCTAGATTAATTGGTGCCCCTCCAGGCTATGTAGGTCATGATGAAGGTGGTCAATTAACTGAAGCGGTTAGACGTAACCCATACTCAGTAATCTTGCTTGATGAAGTTGAAAAAGCGCATAGTGATGTATTCAACGTGTTACTTCAAATCTTAGATGAAGGTCGTTTAACTGACTCTAAGGGACGTAGTGTTGACTTTAAAAACACAATTATCATTATGACTAGTAACATCGGTTCTCAAGTATTACTTGAGAATGTCAAAGATACAGGTGAAATTACTGAAGATACTGAAAAAGCTGTAATGGATAGCTTACATGCTTTCTTTAAACCTGAAATCTTAAACCGTATGGATGATATTGTATTATTCAAACCATTATCTGTTAACGACATGAGTATGATTGTTGATAAAATTTTAACGCAATTAAATATTCGTTTAATGGATCAACGACTTTCTATTGAAGTTTCTGATGACGCGAAAAAATGGTTAGGTGAAGAAGCTTACGAACCACAATTTGGTGCAAGACCATTGAAACGTTTTGTACAACGTCAAATTGAAACACCATTAGCACGTATGATGATTAAAGAAAGTATGCCAGAGGGTACTTTAATTAAAGTAGATTTAGATGGCAACGATGCGTTAACTTTCGATGTACAAAAGCCTGAAAATGAATAATGAATGATTATGGGAAACCTAGAGAGTGTGATGCGCACTTTCTAGGTTTTTTGTGGGAAGTTTAGTCATTTTCTGGATAGTGTTGGTTTCGCTTGCCCTAGGCATGGCTTAAGCCAATGGTTAGTGAGGGTAAGCAATTCATCGCTTTAGAAGCCTTTTTCAAAGTCTTGTAAGTTGTGATGAATTGCTTTTTGATTAGAGTATTGTCTTAATCTGATGCTATTCCTAGAGGCGTCTCACCCACACTATTTGAGAAACAATATGTAAGATAACAAAACATATGCTTAAGTAAGTACATTTTATATAATAATATTAAGCGAAAAGAAAGTTGCGATCTAAAATGAACCCCGCAAAAGTGTTTAAAAATGGTAATAGTCAAGCAATTACTTTAAATAAACATATTTTAAAGCAAGCTGATTTGGAGATTGGTGATGATTTAGATATATATGTCACTAATGACGGAAAGGTTGTATTTTCTAAAAAGGAACTATCAATAAAAGAACAAATTCATAATTATTATAAAAATGGCGGTATATATAGTGAAGAGGAAATGGATTATGGACAAGATGTAGGTAAAGAAAAATGGTAAGTCAGTTTGAATAATAAAGATTGATTTGAACCCTGTAAAAGGAATTAAAAAAGGTAAGGTATAGGACCTGTTTAATTATAAGTAACACATATATTAATCATTACACTGGGGTAATTTGGATAATGACTATTACAAGTAGAAAGCAACGTTACTTTTCAGACATAGTGATGAAAAATAGATTAGCATTATTGATGGGGTACTGAAGGGCATCCAGAAGTAGTTTAGGTACTTTATTATCAAATTAAAAAAGCGATAAATGAAACAGTGTACTTGTTTCACTTATCGCATTTGTTTCTTTAATAAACATGCTATGTTATTAAATATGTCTGTTACCTTGGCGGGTAAAGTCATCTGGTTTTATCATTGCACCTAAAATAGCAATAACAATTGTAAAGACAACTGCTAGAATTAATGGCGTAATAAAGTTTAATGATCCACCGCCATTTAAACTATTCAATACAAAGTTAACCATTTGTAATAGAATGACTGCCCAAATAAAAGTTACGAGGTATTTCATACCGATGACCTCCATAATTTATATACTTCCATTTTAATGTAAAGTAGTCGTTTTGTATAGAGATAGCAAATAACTGATTATACTTTGTACTTTTTTATTTAGTAGAAAATCATCATCTTGAAAGGGTAACTACTTGAGTAGAGATAAAAAAGTGTGTTAAATTAATACCTGGTATTAAAAATTGAAGTAAGAAGGTGTACGTTCATGAACGTAGGTATAAAAGGATTTGGTGCATATGCACCAGAGAGAGTCGTTGATAACGCTTATTTCGAAAGTTTTTTAGAAACTTCAGATGAATGGATTTCTAAAATGACTGGTATTAAAGAAAGACGTTGGGCGAGTGAAGAGCAAGATACATCTGATTTAGCATTTGAAGCTAGTAAAAAAGCGATTGAAGAT
The DNA here is from genome assembly GCF_001838705.1 of Staphylococcus sp. HMSC34C02. NCBI lineage: Bacteria > Bacillati > Bacillota > Bacilli > Caryophanales > Staphylococcaceae > Staphylococcus > Staphylococcus sp. HMSC34C02. The sequence continues at coordinate 59,827 of NZ_KV838583.1, read as the reverse complement.
GCAGGACTCACACCAGCTGATATAGATATGATTATTGTGGCAAGTGCTACTGGAGATATGCCATTTCCATCAGTTGCCAATATGTTACAAGAAAAATTAGGTACGCGTAAAGTACCTACTATGGATCAATTAGCAGCTTGTTCTGGATTCATGTATTCAATGATAACGGCAAAACAATATGTTCAATCAGGCGACTATAAAAATATACTTGTAGTCGGTGCAGATAAATTATCTAAGATAACAGATTTAACAGACCGTTCAACAGCCGTTTTATTCGGTGATGGTGCTGGTGCAGTAGTTATTGGTGAGGTTTCAGAAGGCCGAGGTATCATTAGTTATGAAATGGGATCTGACGGTACCGGTGGAAAATACTTATACTTAAATAAAGATACTGGTAAACTAGTTATGAACGGACGAGAAGTCTTTAAGTTTGCTGTAAGAATTATGGGTGAAGCCTCAACGCGTGTTGTTGACAAGGCAGGACTAAAATCTGATGATATTGATATGTTTATTCCTCACCAAGCAAACATTAGAATTATGGAATCAGCACGAGAAAGACTTGGTATAGAGAGAGAAAAGATGAGTGTATCTGTTAATCGCTTTGGTAACACATCTGCTGCCTCAATACCATTAAGTATTTCACAAGAATTAGAGAATGGAAGAATTAAAGATGATGACACACTCGTGTTAGTAGGTTTTGGTGGTGGCCTAACATGGGGCGCTATGGTTATCAAATGGGGTAAATAGGAGGATTTAATGTATGACTGAGAATAAACGAGTTGTAATTACTGGTATGGGTGCATTATCACCTATTGGCAATGATGCCCAAACAAGTTGGGAAAATGCCTTAAAAGGTGTTAATGGTATCGATACAATTACTAGAGTAGATACAGAAGATTATAATGTTCACTTAGCAGGTGAACTTAAAGATTTTAATATTGAAGATCATATCGATAAGAAAGACGCACGCCGTATGGACCGTTTCACTCAATATGCGGTAGTTGCAGCACGTCAAGCAGTTGAAGATGCTAAGCTAGATATCAATGAAGAAACTGCTAATCGCATTGGTGTATGGATCGGTTCAGGCATTGGTGGTATGGAAACGTTTGAAACAGCGCATACGACGCTTCAAAAGAAAGGACCTAGACGTGTAAGTCCATTCTTCGTACCAATGTTAATTCCTGATATGGCAACAGGTCAGGTATCGATTGATTTAGGTGCAAAAGGACCAAATGGTTCTACAGTTACAGCATGTGCAACAGGCACTAACTCTATTGGTGAAGCTTTTAAAATCATTCAACGTGGCGATGCAGATGCGATGATTACAGGTGGTACAGAAGCGCCGATTACGCATATGGCACTTGCAGGATTCAGTGCTAGCAGAGCATTATCTACGAATGATGATAAAGAAACAGCTTGTCGTCCATTCCAAGAAGGCCGCGATGGTTTCGTAATGGGTGAAGGTGCCGGAATTTTAGTGCTTGAATCATTAGAATCTGCACAAGCGCGTGGAGCTCAAATCTATGCTGAAATTGTTGGTTATGGTTCAACTGGTGATGCTTATCACATTACAGCTCCAGCACCTGAAGGCGAAGGGGGCTCACGCGCAATGCAAGCAGCACTTGATGATGCGGGTATTGAAGCAAAAGATGTTCAGTATCTAAATGCACATGGTACGAGTACGCCTGTTGGTGATATGTATGAAATTAGAGCAATCAAGAATACATTTGGAGAAGCCGCTAATCATTTAAAAGTTAGCTCAACTAAATCAATGACTGGTCACTTATTAGGTGCTACAGGTGGTTTAGAGGCTATCTTCTCAGCATTATCAATTCGTGATTCTAAAGTTGCACCAACGATTCATGCCAATACACCAGATCCTGAATGTGATCTTGATATTGTTCCAAATGAAGCGCAAGATTTAGAAATTACTTATGCAATGAGTAATAGCCTTGGCTTTGGTGGTCATAATGCAGTATTAGTATTTAAAAAATTTGAAGATTAATATCATAAAATAGCGAAGTTGGGACGACGAATTTAAAAAGAATTCTGTCCCACCCTCGCTATTTTTTTTGCCTTTTTATCAATAAAAAATGGAAATGATGATTGTTAATACAAAGTATAAGCTATTGATGATTAGCGCAGGAAAAATCCATGATGATATAAAATAAACCTCTTTTTTGACTTGTGAAGGATTAAAAAACGCATCATGTTTCATTGTCTTTTTCTTTGCACGTGAAGACATTTGATAACGAATACGTCGAAAACCATAACTTGTAGCGTCGAAAATGCCTTCTTGAACTAATAAAATAATGAAAACGAGTATAAAGACTATAAGTGATAGATAAAATAATGTATTTATGTATGAAATAAAGGAATGGTTAGAAAAGATTAACCAAATTATCAATGTAATCATAGGAGTACTTAACAACCAGAGCCCCCAACCTTTTTTATGTTTCATTTGTATACCCCCTGATGAAGTTAATACTAGTTTAACGTATTCGTATAAAGAATAATATCTTAAATCTAAAACATCGGATTATAATATCAAAAACAGTAAAAAGAACATTTATTTTACAATTCAATTTTTAAATATTGTGAAAATTATATTGCAATTGTATGAAAATTGTATATATAATATTACTAAATATTTCTGAAAATTTTGAAGGGAATGTTAATTTTGAAAATTCAAAAGGGAGCGGAGTAATGACGCGATATGTTTTAAAACGATTGGGGTACATGTTTTTGTCGCTGTTTATCATTATTACGATTACATTTTTCTTAATGAAAATGATGCCAGGTTCACCGTTTAATGATGCAAAATTAAGTGCTGAACAAAAGGCTATTCTTAATGAAAAATATGGATTAAATGATCCGGTTGCCGTTCAATATCTTCATTATTTAAAGAACGTTGTAACAGGGGACTTTGGTTATTCATTCCAGTATCATAATCAACCGGTATGGGAGTTAATTAGACCGAGATTGATTCCATCAATGGAAATGGGTATTATCGCTATGATTATAGGTATAATTTTAGGTCTAATCCTTGGTATTGCAGCTGCAACTAAGCAAAATACATGGGTAGACTATACAACTACTGTGATTTCAGTTATCGCTGTATCCGTACCATCGTTCGTTTTAGCCGTACTTCTACAATATGTTTTTGCGGTGAGATTAAGATGGTTCCCTGTTGCTGGTTGGGAAGGAATTGCTACAGCTGTATTACCTTCACTTGCGCTATCTGCAGGGGTTATGGCAACAGTAGCAAGATATATACGAGCTGAAATGATAGAAGTTTTAAGTTCGGATTACATATTATTAGCAAGAGCGAAAGGGAATTCTTCTTTGCGTGTGCTATTTGGGCATGCATTAAGAAATGCACTCATACCAATTATTACCATCATAGTACCGATGTTAGCAGGAATTCTAACAGGTACGTTAACCATTGAAAATATATTTGGTGTTCCGGGATTAGGGGACCAATTCGTAAGATCGATTACGACAAATGACTTCTCAGTTATTATGGCTACAACAATTTTATTCAGTACTTTATTTATTGTTTCAATCTTTATCGTAGATATTTTATACGGAATCATTGACCCAAGAATTCGTGTACAAGGAGGTAAAAAGTAATGGCAAATGATAAATTTGAAAAGCCATTTGATGATCATTCAAATGCGGCTATGACACATACCTCTGAAGGCATTGCAGCTTCTGATTTCGTAATGAGAGAGCTTGATTTAAATAGAGAACCAGAAATGCAAAGAGAAAGTAAAAACTTCTGGCAAGATGCCTGGACCCAATTAAAAAGAAATAAATTGGCTATTGTAGGATTAATCGGATTGGTTTTAATTGTTATTATGGCTTTTATTGGTCCTTTATTAAGTGATCATGATTATGCCGAACAAGATGTCTCAAGACGAAATTTACCTGCTAAGATTCCGGTATTAGATAAGGTACCTTTCCTTCCATTTGACGGAACAGGCGCAGATGGAACAAACGCATATAAAGATGCAGGCGTTAAAGAAAATTTCTGGTTTGGTACTGATCAATTAGGTAGAGATTTATGGACACGTACATGGACAGGTGCTCAAATTTCATTATTTATCGGTGTAGTAGCTGCAGTACTAGACATTTTTATTGGTGTTGTATATGGTGCAATATCCGGTTTCTTCGGAGGACGGGTAGATAATATCATGCAACGTATTCTAGAAATTATTGCATCTATTCCTAACTTAATTGTCGTAATTTTATTTGTACTCATATTTGAACCGTCTATATGGACAATTATCTTAGCGATGTCGATTACCGGATGGTTAGGAATGAGTAGGGTAGTTCGTGGGGAATTCTTAAAGTTAAAAAATCAAGAATTTGTGATGGCATCAAGAACATTAGGTGCATCAAAATTCAACTTAATTTTTAAACATATTTTACCAAATACGTTAGGCGCAATTGTTGTAACTTCAATGTTCACAGTGCCAAGTGCCATATTCTTTGAAGCATTCTTAAGCTTCATTGGGATCGGTGTACCAGCACCACAAACATCACTTGGTTCATTAGTTAATGATGGACGTGCTATGTTATTAATTCATCCACATGAACTATTTATTCCTGCAACAGTATTAAGTTTGCTCATCTTATTCTTTTACTTATTTAGCGATGGTTTACGCGATGCATTTGACCCTAAGATGCGTAAATAAAAAAGGAGGCAAAGGTTATGTCAGAAAGAGTTTTAGAAGTAAACGACTTGCATGTTTCCTTTGACATTACGGCAGGGGAAGTGCAGGCAGTTAGAGGCGTAGATTTTTATTTGAACAAAGGGGAAACGTTAGCAATAGTAGGCGAGTCTGGTTCGGGTAAATCAGTAACGACAAAAGCAATCACTAAATTATTCCAAGGGGATGTTGGAAGAATAAAAAAAGGTAAAATTGATTTCTTGGGCGAAGATTTGGCCGTCAAATCTGAAAATGAGCTTATTAAATTACGTGGTAAAGACATTTCAATGATTTTCCAAGATCCAATGACATCGCTTAATCCGACGATGCAAATTGGTAAGCAAGTTATGGAACCACTTATCAAGCATAAAAATTATAATAAGGCGGACGCTAAAAAACGTGCGCTAGAAATATTGAATTTAGTAGGATTACCTAATGCAGAAAAACGTTTCAAAGCGTATCCACATCAATTCTCTGGTGGGCAAAGACAAAGGATTGTTATCGCAACAGCTTTGGCTTGTGAACCGAAAATATTAATCGCTGATGAACCAACGACTGCCTTAGACGTTACTATGCAAGCACAGATATTAGATTTAATGAAAGAATTGCAACAAAAAATTGATACATCAATTATATTCATAACACATGATTTAGGTGTTGTAGCAAATATTGCAGATAGGGTTGCTGTCATGTATGGCGGACAAATGGTGGAAACCGGGGATGTAGATGAAATCTTCTATGATCCAAAACATCCGTATACTTGGGGATTACTGTCATCTATGCCTGATTTAACTACGAGCAATGATACAGAATTAATTGCAATTCCAGGGACACCTCCTGATTTACTACATCCACCTAAAGGGGATGCATTTGCTCGACGAAGTCAATATGCTTTAGATATTGATTTCAAACAAGAACCACCATGGTTTAAAGTATCACCAACTCATTTTGTTAAATCTTGGTTATTAGACGAAAGAGCGCCTAAAGTAGCACCACCAGAAATGGTGATGAAGAGACAGCGCCAAATGCCTAATAATTACGACAAACCACGTCAAGTAGAAAGGGTGTCGTTCGATGGATAAGAATAATGAAATATTATTAGAAATTAAAAATTTAAAACAATATTTTAATGAAGGTAAACGAAATGAAGTAAGAGCCATAGAGGACATCTCTTTTGACATTTATAAAGGGGAAACACTAGGGTTAGTTGGAGAGTCAGGATGTGGTAAATCAACAACAGGAAAGGCAATTATTAAATTAAATGACATCACGAGTGGAGAAATTTTATATGAAGGTCAAGATATTCAGAAAATTTCTAAACGTAAAGATTTATTAAAATTCAATAAAAAAATTCAAATGATATTTCAAGATCCATACGCATCTCTTAATCCTAGGTTAAAGGTAATGGATATCGTTGCTGAAGGAATTGATATTCATAAATTAGCTAGTGGTAAAAAAGATCGTAAACGACGTGTATATGATTTACTTGAAACAGTAGGTTTAAGTAAAGAGCACGCAAACAGGTATCCTCATGAATTCTCAGGTGGACAAAGACAGCGTATTGGCATTGCACGTGCGTTGGCCGTTGAACCAGAGTTTATCATTGCGGATGAACCAATTTCAGCACTAGATGTATCGATTCAAGCGCAAGTTGTTAACTTAATGTTGAAACTACAACGAGAACGAGGTATTACTTTCTTATTTATCGCACATGACTTATCTATGGTTAAATATATTTCAGATCGTATCGCAGTGATGCATTTTGGGAAAATTGTAGAGTTGGGTTCTGCCGATGAAATATACTATCATCCATTACATGAATACACTAAATCATTGTTATCAGCCATTCCACAACCCGACCCAGATAGTGAAAGAACACGTAAACGTGTAGCATACAAAGATGATGAATCTAAAAATAGTGAGCGAAGCCTTCAAGAAATTAGACCTGGTCATTTTGTCTTTGTTACTGATGAAGAAGCGGCTCAATTAAAAGAACAGCATCTAACGCAAAGCGTTTAATACTGGGGAAGGAGGATGAAATTGTTATGAGAAAAATTAACTTTAAAGTGATTTTAGGTTTAATTGTAACTACTTTACTATTAAGTGCATGTGGTAAAGGTGGTGGATTATATGATGATAGTGGGCAAACATATCGAGTTGCCACTTCTTCAGATATAAATACACTTGATTCAACACTAGCTACTGATACAGTTTCATTTACGATATACAATCAAGTATTCGAAGGGTTATATTCACTTAATGGTAAAGATGAAGCTGTACCAGGTGTCGCAAAAGGACAACCTAAAAAGTCAAATGGTGGAAAAACGTGGACAATTAAATTACGTAAAGATGCAAAATGGTCTAATGGGGACCCGGTAACGGCACATGATTTTGTATTTGCATGGCGTAAAGCTGTTGATCCAGAAACTGCATCAGAATATGCATACATAATGTACGATTTGAAAAATGCAGAGGATATTAATCTAAATAAAAATGGTAAGAAACCTAAAGATTTAGGAGTAAAAGCATTAGATGATTACACATTACAAGTTGAGTTAACAAAACCAATTCCTTATTTCCAACAAATGTTAGCTTTTGGTACGTTTATGCCACAAAATGAAAAAGTAGTAAAAAAATATGGTAAATCTTATGGTACTACTGCTGATAAAACTGTTTATAATGGTCCTTTTAAAATTGATAAGTGGGCTGTAGAAGATAAAATCATGTTAACTAAAAATAATGATTATTGGGATAAAAACCATGTTAAATTAGATAGAGTCAACTATAAAATATTGAAAGATACACAAGCTGGTGCCTCATTATACGATACAGGTTCTGTTGATGTTGCAGGTATAACATCTGAACAAGTAGACAAGTATAAAGATAGTCCAGCGTTATTCAAACGTTTATTAGCATCTACATTCTTTTTGAAACTAAACCAGAAAGAACAACCAGAATTTAAAAATAAAGACATGAGATATGCGATTGCTCAAGCAATTAATAAAAAGGACTATGTTAATGAAGTGCTTGGTACAGGTGCAAAACCGTTTGATGGCTTTACTGCACGTGGAACAGCTAAAACACCAGATGGCAAAGATTATGCTGATACTGTAAATTCACCACTTAAGTACAATCCTAAAAAAGCAAAAGAACATTTAGAAAAAGCGAAGAAAGCACTAGGTAAAGATGAATTTACCTTCACATTAAATACTGAAGATACACCAGATTCTAAAATTTCTGCGGAATTTATTAAATCTCAAATTGAAAATAATTTACCAGGAGTAACGGTAAAAGTTAAGCAATTACCTTTTAAACAAAGAGTTCAAGCTGAATTGACGATGAATTACTCAATGTCATTATCAGGTTGGGGACCAGATTATCCTGATCCAATTACTTTCTTAGATACGATGACAACAGGAAATGCTCAAAACAACACTGGTTGGAGTAGTAAAGAATATGACAACTTATTAAAAAAAGCGAACGGTAGTTTACTACAAAAACCAAATGAGAGATTTGCTGCTATGCGCCAAGCTGAGGAAATTTTCTTAAATGATGCACCTGTAGCACCAATTTATCAAAAAGGTGCTGCTTCATTAAGAAATCCACAATTAAAAGGTATTGAGTATCACCAAATTGGTGGAGATTATTCATTAAAACATGCATATATGGACAAATCGATTGATAGAGAAACTGGTAAGAAAAAATAAAAATGAATAAAGCGTGTCAAAATGCAGCCTAGCTACGAATGAGATAGTTAGGTTGTATTTTTTATGGAAAATTTAAAGTAATTGAAAGTTAATAAATAAAATGTTATCTGAAAATTCTAAAATTTAACTTGTTAATTTTTATTTTAGAAGTAAAATAAGAAAAACATCTTAGAATCAACAGGAGGATTGATATGAGTGAAAGTCATTGGTAAATATTTAATACTCTTACTAGTAGCAGTATTAGTATTGAGTGCATGTGGAAAAGGAAAACAGGATGAAAATTCAAAGGATTTGTCAAAAACAGAAACATCTAATCACAAAGGTGGAGTATTAAACGTAGGTTTAAATGCTGCTCCTTCAGGAACACTGTCATCTGTGTTGAGTTCAGATGCTTCAGACTCAGCAGTCGAAGCTTATTATAATGAATCATTAATTAAACTAGATAAAAATATGAAACCTAAACCATTTATTGCTTCATGGAAAGATATTGATCCAGGTAAGAAGATTAAATTTACAATTAAAAAAGGCATTAAATGGCAAGATGGTAATGAGTTTAAAATTGATGACTGGATTTATACGTTAAATGTTTTAGCAGACAAAGATTATGAAGGTAGTTATTTCCCTATTGTTGAAAACATCGAAGGTGCTAAAGAAAAACATGAAGGCAAAGCGGACACGATTAGTGGATTGAAAAAACTAGATGATTATTCTATGGAAGTTACTTTTAAAGAGAAGAAAGTAAACTATCTTGAAGGCTTCTTTGCTGGTCCATTATTAAGTAAAAAATATTTAAGCGATGTAGCAGTTAAAGATTTAGCGAAATCAGATAAAATCAGAAAACATCCAATTGGTATTGGACCTTATAAAGTGACAAAAGTTGTTCAAGGTGAAGCAGTTCAATTAGAGAAATTTAATGATTATTGGCAAGGTAAACCAAGTTTAGACAAAATTAATTTAAAAGTTATTGATCAAACACAAATTGTGAAAGCTATGAAAAATGGCGAAATTGATATGACTGATTCTACTACAGGTAGTATTGCTCAAGAAGCTAAAAAATCTGGAGATGGAAAACTTAAAGTATTATCAACACCAGGTACAGACTATTCTGTTATTGGTTTTGTATCTCATGATTATGATAAAGAGAAGAATAAAACTGGTGCAGAACGTCCTAAATATAAAGAAAAAGAACTTAGACAAGCAATGTTATATGCAATTGATAGAAAAAAATGGATTAAAGCATTTTATCAAGGTTATGGTAAAGAACTAAATAGCTTTGTTCCATCTATCCATTGGATTGCAGCCGATCAAAAAGACTTAAATAACTATAGTTACGATCCTGAAAAAGCTAAAAAAATGTTAGATAAATTAGGATATAAAGATAGAAATGGAGATGGCTTCAGAGAAGATCCTAACGGTAAACCTTTTGAAATTAACTTAAAACATTATTCAGGCTCAAACCCTACATTTGAACCTAGAACTGCGGCTATTAAAGATTTCTGGGAAAAAGTAGGATTAAAAACAAATGTGAAAATGGTTGAGTTTGGTAAATATAACGATGATTTAGCGAGTGCTTCTAAAGATATGGAAGTTTATTTCAGAACATGGACAGGCGGTTCTGACCCAGACCCTTCTGATTTATATCATACTGACAGACCACAAAACGAAATGCGTACTACTGATAAAACATCAGATAAATTGTTAGATGATGCGTTAGATTTCAATAAAGTAGGAAATAACGATAAAAAACGTAAAGAAATTTACTTAGAATGGCAAAAACATACTAATGAAGTTCTTCCAGCATTACCAATTGTTCAATTAGATACTATTACAGTAGTCAATGATAAAGTGAGAAATGTTGATATCTCAATTGGCTCAGATAAGGATTTATATCAAATAACTAAAGAATAAAAGATGAACCTCGACTTTAGTCGAGGTTTATTGATTGGAGCAAATTATGGATAACTATTTATTAGAAATAAATGAATTAGAAACATCTATTAATATCAACAACAACTGGTACCCTACAATTGATCAAATTTCTTTTAAATTAAAAAGTAATGAAACACTTGGAATTGTTGGAGAATCTGGATGTGGCAAATCAATCTTAAATAAGTCAATTGTAAAACTCTTACCAGAAAAAATATCTAAAATCACACACGGTAAAATTATATTCGACGGTAAAGCGCTACAAAATGCTAGTGAAAGTGAATACCGAAAAATTAGAGGGAAAGATATCGGTATGGTGTTTCAAGAGCCTATGACGGCACTGAATCCTGTATTTAAAATCAAAAATCAATTAATAGAACCTATTATTTTACATTTACATAAAACGAAAAAAGAAGCATATGTGTTGGCTAAAGAATTGTTACAGCAAGTAGGGATAGCTCGAGTAGAAGAAGTACTAAATAGCTATCCGCATCAATTATCCGGTGGGATGCGACAAAGAGTGATGATTGCGATTGCAATTTCTTGTAACCCAAAATTATTAATTGCTGACGAACCGACTACAGCGTTAGATGTAACGATACAAGCACAAATTCTTGAATTACTAAAAAAATTACAGCAAGAAAATAACATGTCAATTATTCTGGTTACGCATGATTTAAGTGTCGTATCGGAATTTTGTGATAAAGTCATCGTCATGTACGCTGGACAAATTGTTGAATTTGGGGAACTACATCAAATTTTAAATCATCCTAAACACCCATATACTAAGAAATTACTTCGTACAATTCCAAAGTTAAATGAAAGTGTGGAGTATTTAGAAGTGATTGATGGCATGGTACCCAGTATAACTGAGTTTAATAAAAATCAATGTCGTTTTGCGAATAGATGCGAAGTCAGAATGGAATTATGTAACCAACGAGAACCAAAACTTATGAGTAGGGATGGTAGTCAAGTACGCTGTCATCTTTTAGACCAATAGAGGGGAAGAAAAAATGGATAACATCTTAGAAATACAGAATTTAAAAACATATTATCCTATTAAATCAGGCCTTTTTAAACCAACGCAATACGTTAAAGCAGTAGATGATATTTCTTTTACAATTAGAAAAGGACAAACATTTGGTTTAGTAGGAGAATCAGGATGTGGTAAGTCAACGCTTGGAAAATCTATCGTTCGATTAGAAAATATAACATCGGGTGAAATTAAAATTAATGATGTTGATATTACGCAATTAAATGGAAAAAAATTACGAGAAGCGCGTAAAAATTTTCAAATGATATTTCAAGACCCCTATGCTTCGTTAAATCCAATGCAAATGGTTGGAGATATCATAGGCGAACTGTTACAAAATTACCATGTAGTTGATAAAAAGAAACTTAAAGATGAAGTAATGTATTTATTAAACTGCGTAGGGATGAGTGAGGATACGTATTACAAATATGCGCACCAATTTTCAGGGGGACAAAGACAGAGAATAGGTATAGCTAGAGCGTTAGCAATTAGACCAAAACTTATTGTGGCTGATGAACCTGTGAGTGCTTTAGATGTATCTGTTCAGTCTCAAGTATTAAATCTTATGAAAGATCTACAAAAAGAATTTAATTTAAGCTATTTATAGCTCATGATTTGAGTGTAGTGAAACATATTAGTGATGTGATAGGTGTTATGTACTTAGGACATATGGTGGAAATCGCAGATAGCACTGAGTTATATAGAAATCCACAACACCCTTATACTAAGGCTTTAATTTCGTCTATACCCCAATTTAATCAGGCTAAGGGAAATAGAATTATTTTGAAGGGAGAATTACCATCTCCAAGTAATCCACCTAAAGGATGCCCATTCCACACTAGATGTCCGATTGCACAAGATAAATGTCGCGAGCAAAGACCGAAGCTAGAAGAAATAAAAACACAACATCATGTTGCTTGCTTCTTTACTGAAAGGGTGAATGCTAAATGATAAAACTCATCTTAAAACGATTTCTTTTAATGATACCATTACTATTTTTAATATCAATCGTGGTATTTAGCTTAGCAATAATTCAACCAGGTGATCCTTTTAGTGGACAATACAACCCTCATGTTAAGCAAGAGGCAATTGCCGCTCAGAGAGAAAAACTAGGTCTCAATGATTCTATACCAACGCAATATGTCAGATGGATTGGAAATGTAGCACATGGTCATTTAGGAGAATCTATTAAATATAAGCGACCAGTATTTGATTTAATTATTGAACGCTTACCTAATACAATATTGCTTGGTGTTGTATCTCTAATAATTACATATATATTATCGTTTATTCTAGGAATTGTTTCAGGAAGATATGCATATTCAATAGGAGACTATACTATTCAAGTTTTTAACTACGTTATGTTGGCTATTCCTTCATTTATTGCGGGTGTATTTGCAATTTATCTATTTGCATTTCAATTCCCGATATTTCCTTTTCAAGGGTCAGTCAATATTAATCTTCAAGAAGGAAGTTTTGCATACTATTTGAGTAAGCTCTATCATACGATTTTACCTGCTTTAACGTTGGGATTATTATCAACTGCCGGTTATATTCAGTATTTAAGAAACGATATTATTGATAATGCTAATAAAGACTATGTTTTAACTGCTAAAGCAAAAGGTTTATCAATGAATAAAATTTATAATAAACATATTTTACGTAACTCATTAATTCCAATCATTACGTTTTTAGGAGCTGATATTGTAAGTATCTTAGGCGGTGCGGTTATTACTGAAACAATTTTTTCTTTTAATGGTATTGGTAAATTGTTTTTAGAATCAGTAACTGGGCAAGATTATCCATTAATGATGGCGTTAACGTTATTCTTTTCATTTTTGGGGTTATTTGGAAATCTTATATCTGATATAACTTATAATTTTGTCGATCCTAGAATTCGTAGTAATTAAAATGAGAAGAGGTAAAGGTAAATGATGACCAAACGACGTAATCACTTAAAAACTGTAAAAAAGGCATCTTCACCTACAAAGATTGCCTTACACAAATTTGCCAAGAATAAAATTGCTATGGCATCATTAGTATTTTTAATTTTAGTAGCCATTATATCAATTATTGCACCACTATTAGCACCGTTGCCTATTAATCAGCAAGATTTATTAAATATCAAAGGTGACATGACTTCTCAAAATATATTAGGAACCGACTCCGGAGGTAGAGATAATTTCAGTAGATTATTATTTGCAGGAAGAATGTCGTTGACAATTGGATTAGTTTCTACGATTGGTATGCTGATAATTGGGATAGCAATAGGTGTCATATCAGGTTATTTTGGAGGCATACTTGATACCCTATTAATGCGTGTCACTGAATTTGTAATGCTTTTTCCGTTTTTAATTTTCGCAATCGTTTTAAATGCTGCGCTTGGTGATAAAATTAAAAATCCATACGGCTCAGCGATTATTTTAGTAGCAGTTATTATCGTTCTTAGTTGGGGAGGTATTGCTAGGTTAGTACGTGGGAAAGTCATGCAAGAGAAAGAAAATGAATATTTCTTAGCAGCGAAATCGATTGGTACGCCCACACATAAAATTATTTTAAAGCATTTATTACCTAATATTTTAAGTGTAGTTATTGTACAAGCTACTTTAACATTTGCAGGAATGATTGTAGTAGAATCTGGTTTGAGCTTTTTAGGATTTGGGATTAGTAAATCCATTCCTTCATGGGGGAACATGTTAAGTGATGCACAAGAAGGCGACATTATTAGTTCTAAGCCCTGGATATGGATGCCCCCCGCACTAATGATTATGTTTACAATACTAAGCATTAACTTTGTTGGTGAGGGACTCAAAGATGCATTTAACCCTAAAGGAAGAAAATAACTAAAAATAGGTAATAAAAAAGTGAGATGACTTAACTCATCTCACTTTTTATTATTATCGTTTACGTCCTAGTCCCATAGCGCGTTCCATTTTTTTCAATGTTTTGAACGAGGCTTTTTGAGCTTTATCGCGACCATGATCTAGTATTTCATCTAATTTGTCTGAATGATAAAATTCATCATATTTCTTTTGGAAATCAATTAAGAAATCTTTGACGATTTCTGATAAGTCGGTTTTGAATTTTCCGTATCCTTCATTTTCATATTTAGCTTCTAAATCTTTAATAGATTCATTTGTTAGGCTAGAGTAGATTGTTAATAAATTTGATATACCTGGTTTGTTATCTCGATCAAATTTAATAATGCCATCTGAATCTGTTACAGCACTTTTAATCTTCTTAGCAGCCACGTTAGGTTCATCTAGTAATGAAATAAAGTTTTTTTGATTGTCATCACTTTTACTCATTTTCTTAGTTGGGTCTTGTAAACTCATTACACGGCCACCTACTTTAGGCATGCGAATTTCTGGCTTAACTAAAACGTCATTATAACGACTATTAAAGCGTTCAACTAAGTTTCGAGTTAATTCCATATGTTGTTTTTGGTCTTCACCAACTGGAACAATGTTAGTATTGTAAATAACAATATCTGCAGCCATTAACGGTGGGTAAGTTAGTAACCCAGCTGGAATACCATCAGTTCGCTTTTGAGCTTTATCTTTATATTGAGTCATACGTTCAAGTTCACCCACACTTGAGATTGTTGTGAGCATCCAACCAGCTTGTACGTGTGCTGGTACTTCAGATTGTATAAATAAGGTCGCTTTTTCCGGGTTGATTCCTGATGCTAAATAAATAGCTGCAAGTTGACGTATTTGTTTACGCAATTTGATTTTATCTTGCGGCACTGTGATAGCATGTTGGTCAACAATGCAAAAATAACAATCGTAATCATTTTGTACATCAGCAAATTGTTTCAATGCGCCAATATAATTACCAATTGTGGGTATGCCACTAGGTTGAATTCCTGAAAATAATGTCTCCATATTAGATGCCTACTTTCTTAGTTTTAATTCATATTATTTAAATTATAACAGTATTTCTTTAAAATGTAAGTTATGTTAGTATGTAGTTATACGTTAATTCTAAGCCTTTAAAGTTAGGTTTTTAGAAAATTTGAGATTTCTCAGAAAAATTAGGATTTTCTCATTTAATTTTAATGTTAGATAGTTATACTTACATTGTAAGGTTAAGAGGACTAAATAAACGATTATTTCTTAATCAATAAATTTAAAAATAATGAATAATATTCATTCAATAGGAGAGTGAGATGTATGGTAACATTATTTACTTCACCAAGTTGCACATCTTGCCGTAAAGCGAAAGCATGGTTACAAGAACATGACATTCCATATACGGAGCGTAACATTTTTTCTGAACATTTAACAATTGATGAAATCAAACAAATTTTAAAAATGACTGAAGACGGAACTGACGAAATTATTTCTACTCGTTCTAAAACATATCAAAAATTAAACGTTGATATTGATTCTTTACCATTACAAGATCTTTATGCAATCATCCAAGATAATCCTGGACTTTTACGTCGTCCAATTATTTTAGATGAAAAACGTTTACAAGTTGGTTATAACGAAGATGAAATTAGACGTTTCTTACCTAGAAAGGTACGTACTTTCCAATTACAAGAAGCGCAACGTCTTGTAGATTAATTCTAAAATTTAATTGAAGATTATAATATTATGAAGAGGCTAGGCATAAATAATATAATGCAGCTATTTTGCAAATTCGCAGTAGCTGACTGAACTGAAAAGGCGCTTAAATCAAGCTTTTCTCAGTTCTAGTCATCCTTGCGGGGGTGGGACGACGAATTTTAAAAGAATTCTGTTCCACTCCCTTTTTGTAACTTTAAAAGGGAATATGTTAGTATATATAACGATTATAAAATAGTTAAATTTAATCAAACAAATAAATTGTAATTTCCACCACGTTCTAATACAATATGGTTACTATTCATCGACTGTAAGGAGTGAGATGATATGAGAATAGAACGCGTTGATGACACAACAGTCAAATTATTTATAACTTATAGTGATATTGAAGCTAGAGGATTTAGTCGTGAAGATTTATGGACGAACCGTAAAAGAGGCGAAGAATTCTTCTGGTCAATGATGGATGAAATCAATGAAGAAGAGGACTTCGTAGTTGAAGGTCCACTTTGGATACAAGTACATGCCTTCGAAAAAGGTGTGGAAGTTACGATTTCTAAATCTAAAAATGAAGATGCTATGCATATGTCAGATGAAGATGCGAATGAACAATTTGAAGAACAGGTTAATGAATTGCTTGCAAATACATTGGAAAATGAAGACAGTATTGAAAACTTATTCGAACAAAGAGCGCAACAAAAACAAGCGCATAAATCTGAACAAAAGCAAACGAAACAACGATCTAATATTAGAACAGTTATTGTTAAATTCGATGATTTAGAACAAGTGATAAGTTATGCTTATCATCATAATTTATCAACTGATGAATTTGAAGATTTATTATATATGAATGATAATAAATATTATTATGCTGTTCACTTTGATGAAACAGTGAGTCAAGAGACTATTAATGATAGTTATAGTCAAATGTTAGAATTTGCATATCCAACTGATAAAACTGAAGTGTATTTAAACGATTATGCTAAGATTATTATGAGTCATAACGTTACTGCACAAGTCCGTCGTTATTTCCCAGATACGGTTGAATAATGAAACGTTTTTACCGAGGCAATGAATAATGCTTCGGTTTTTTTGTGTTGAGAAGTAAAATCACCATCTCAAACGTTTAATCTTATGAGGTGAGTGAAATTTATGTTAATGGCTATAAATCAACAAGGCGAGCAAGTATATGCGCATCGTGCAAAACAACAAGACAGTTATTTTTGTCCGCATTGTAGATCACAACTATTGCTAAAACGTGGCACAAAGAAAATGCCGCATTTCGCGCATAAAGTGGATAGCGTAAGTTATTGTGCGAAGCAAGAATCGGAACAACATTACTTTGTAAAGTGCTTCATTGCGAAGATGTTATCACAACAGCATTATCACGTTCAAATTGAGCCTTATTGCCCGACGATACAACAATTCCCAGATATACTAGTCAACTTAAATTTTGTCATTGAAATTCAATTTTCTAGAATAAGTATAGAAGAAATCTTAGAACGAACAAAGGGGTTTAAACAACTGAATATGGAAGTCATTTGGTTGCTTAAAGATTGTCGATATCATAGAGGAAGGTTATATCTCAATTCATTTCAAGCACATTTTATACATCCAATTAACAGGTGTTTATATGTATGGAATCATGAGAACAAGCGCATTGTTTTATATAGTCAAATTCAGCATATTGGTGGCAAACAATTTATCGCAAAACAAACAGTAATTGAAATCAATGAATTAGTGAATCAGATTAATATAATGTCTCCACCATATCAACACATTTTCAAGTTAACGAAATCTGAAATACATCATTACTTGAATCAATGTAGAAGGCAAAATTCTGTCCTTGAGCCTTCTTTAAGTGCAATGTATCAATTAAGGTTGTCAGATGAAGTTGTTTATCGTAACTTCGGATACATATTCCCTTATCAACTTTACATTGAGAATCATCCAGTTCAGTGGCAATTACAATTGGAATTATTGAATCAACAAGAACGTGATGTGCATCAGTGTTTAAAAGACTTTCTTAAATTTAGACAGATGTACCTTAACACTATTTCTATGGATCATGTTGTCTCAGAACTCATTAATCATTACAGAAAATATAGTTAAAACGTGCAATTCAAAGGGAATAATGAGAAAATTATACCATTAGTTATTATAGGAGGTTTACTATATGAGTCAACAATTAACAAGAGAAGAGCAAGAACGTAAATATCCAAATGATACGTGGGATTTAACAACAATTTTTGAGAGTGATGAAGCTTTCGAAGCCGCATTAAAAGAGGTTGAAGGTTATCTAGGTAAAGAAGAACAATTTAAAGGACACTTAGGTGATAGCTCGGAAACGTTATACAATGCGTTATCATTAGAAGATGAAATTAGTACTAAACTTGAAAAAGTATATGTTTATGCACATTTAAAACAAGACCAAGACACATCAAATGATAAATATACTGGTTTTGAATCACGTGCGCATCAACTTATCATTAAAATAAGTTCAGCATGGAGTTTCTTAGTACCTGAAATACTTCAAATTGATGAAGATAAATTACAATCTTTTATTAATGAGAATAATGAATTAAAACGTTACGAATTTGACTTGAAATTGATTAACGAAAAACGACCACACATTTTAGATGCAGAACAAGAAAGATTATTAACTGAAGCACAAGATGCATTGTCTACACCAAGTAATGTATATGGTATGTTCAGTAATGCTGATCTGGAATTTGAAGATGCGGTCGATAAAAATGGTGAGAAACATCCATTAACGCAAGGCATTTTTATTAAATATTTAGAATCAGATGATCGAGTATTACGTCAATCTGCATATAATAATTTATATAAAGCATATGGTGCTTACAATAATACTCTAGGATCAACTTTAGCAGGTGAAGTTAAGAAGAATGTGTTTAATGCTCGAACACATCATTATAAAACAGCTCGTGAGCGTGCGTTAAGTAACAACCATATTCCTGAAGAAGTGTACGATAATTTGATTAAGACCGTGCATAAATATTTACCATTATTACACAGATATACGAAACTAAGAAAAGAATTATTAGACGTTGATGAGCTGAAAATGTACGATTTATATACGCCAATGGTTAAGGACGTTAAATTTGAAATGCCTTATGAAGAAGCGAAAGAATGGATGCTTAAAGCGTTAGAGCCAATGGGTGAAACATATCTTGATGTTGTTAAAGAAGGTTTAAATAATCGTTGGGTAGACGTATATGAGAATAAAGGTAAACGTTCAGGTGGTTACTCATCTGGTGCGCACTTAACTAATCCGTTTATTCTATTAAACTGGTCAGATACTGTCTCTGACTTATATACACTAATTCATGAGTTTGGTCATTCAGCACATAGTTATTTCAGTCGTAAATATCAACCATCAAATTCTAGTGACTATTCAATCTTTGTTGCTGAAGTTGCATCAACTTGTAACGAAGCGTTATTAAGTGATTATATGGATAAACATTTAGATGATGAACGTCGTTTATTATTGTTAAATCAAGAACTTGAAAGATTCAGAGCGACTTTATTCCGTCAAACAATGTTTGCAGAATTTGAACATAAAATTCATCAAATTGAAGAAGCGGGTGAACCATTGACGGCAACACGTATGAATGAGGAATATGCTAAATTGAATCAACAATATTTTGGTGATGTTGTTGAAACAGATGACAATATTAGCAAAGAATGGTCACGTATTCCTCACTTCTATATGAACTATTATGTATATCAATATGCAACAGGTTATAGTGCCGCACAAAGTTTAAGTCATCAAATTCTTACTGAGGGTAAACCAGCTGTAGATAGATATATTAATGAATTCTTGAAAAAAGGAAGTTCTAATTACCCAATTGAAATTCTGAAAAATGCAGGTGTGGATATGACATCTCCAGAACCTATTGAGCAAGCTTGTGAAGTTTTTGAGCAAAAATTAGATGCGTTTGAAAAGTTAATGAAAGCTTAAAATAACTGTATACGTTTACAATATGGCAAGTTTGTGACAATTTAAAAATAAAGGGACTTTATTATTGAAACACCTATTTTAGCGTGTTATATTATGAACATGAAATTAATCACATAACAAACATACCCCTTTGTTTGAAGTGAAAAATTTCTCCCATCCCCTTTGTTTAGCGTCGTGTAATCAGACACGGCGTTTTTTTATGCCTTTTAATAACCATCTCAGTTTATTATCTCTTATTTTATAAATAGTTTTATTCCCTTTTCTATTACATGATGATTTTTAATATTAATTTGTTAAAATTAAGTCGTGATTTAATTTTATATTTAATCAATTTGAAAGGGGAGTATCAATGAAAAAATTTACTTTGTTATTGTCTATGATTTGCTTAACAATTGTTTTAGCTGCTTGTGACGATGGGGAACAAAAGGAACCATCAAATGACAGTAAGAAATCAGAAAAATTTGAGTATGTATATTACGAAGTCTTAAATGATGGTGATGAAGATTCGCCTAATGTTGAAATTAAATATAATGATAAAGAAAAGCACCCACATATTGAGCGCACAAGTTTAGATCATGTTTATGAACATATATTAAGCGATGGTAATGAAAAACCTTACATCATTAAAGATGGTAAAAATATACATGTCTATCGACCACCGTATATGACTTATGGCGATGATGATGTAGAAGGAAAAGTAATTTCAAAAGATCAAGTAACTAAATAGGAGGGCGACGACTTAGTGAACAAAATATTAAAGTTGATAAGTTGCATTTGTATTGTGAGCTTACTTTATATGTTTGAAATGACGCATCATCAGTTACATGCTACAACTTCAAATGGTGGCACATCAAGTAGTTCATCGTCTTCAAGTTCAAGCAGTGTATCTTCAAGTAGTGCAGCAACTAGAACGACATCGTCTTCAAGTTCAACTATGAATCGCTCTAGTGCAGTTAACGCTTCTCGTGCATCGAGACTGTCTAGCCAACGTGCTGCAGCGCAAGCGTCTAAAACGAGTAATATAGCTCATAATACTAAAGCTAAAAACACATATCATTCAAGTCGCTACAATCATCAAACACGTGCACTTTTAAATCCTAATTACAAATATAGTCCATATGCTTCTGTACCATCACAATTTATGGCAACAAACTTCTATAACAATTGGCTATTTTATTATATGATTGCTAATTCATCTCAAGAACATAAACATAGCGTTAACTATCAAATGAATATGTTAAAACATCAAATGAAAGCTAAAGAGACATTATATACAGTGACTATTAAGACAAAGCAAGGAGATAGAGTTGTTGTGTTGCCAAAGCATCAATTTGATAAGCTTCAAAAAGGAAGTAATGTGAAAATAAAAAATGGGGTTGTACAACCTTAAGTAAGTTAAACGATCAAAAAACAACCAATCAAAGCGACTCTGCAATGATTGGTTGTTTTTAATTAAATTCTAGGCATTTTTGATTGCCAAAAATCGCCTTCAGGATATTGAAGTTTTTCAACTTTTTGTTGTAATGCCAATTTTTTTAGTTCTTTGGTCAATAACTTTTCGGGCCACTCGTAAATGGTTAATAATTCTTCCATAGTGACAAGTTGTTTCTTTTGAATATATTCCTCAATTTTTGGTGGAAGATTTTTCTCAATTGGGGTACCCATTAATTCGTTAATGATGTAAGTATATATATGATATGGATACAATCCTTCGACTTTGAGTCCTTCCTCATGAACATCTTCACTGAAGAATACAAGTGAAGGTGCCTGTTCAATTTCCATTTCTCGAGCAATGTGTAAATCTATTTTTAAACTTTCAGTTAGTTTGCGCTTTTGTAGATCTTCTTTAAATTCATTGTAATCTAAACCTGCGTTGATGATACAGTCACAAATCATCTCTTCCGTAATAATATCCTTCTTAGGGATGATTTCATTTTGCATTAAATGTATAAAACGCTCTGCTCTTAAACGCCCTTGTAATTCAGCGGCTTTATAAGCTAAGGCGATATTATCAAAATCAGAGGTACTTTGAGCTTGGCACTTAGTAAGTACTTTCAATGAAGGGTTTAGAATATGTCTGATACGGATATATTGATTATATTCAATTCTTAATTTAGAAATAATCGCTGATAATTTAAAGCAATCTGCATTAAACGGATCGAAAAATGAATAAATTTCAATTTTATTTACAGGTGACAGATTAGCATCTTCACGACTTTTATTGTCTACGATTTTTAGTTCTTCAGCCATGTTTTACTCACCTTCAATTATATTTAGGAATTTACCATGTGATTTGCGGTTAGACGTAATCGTTCATATAAGTAATCTCCGACGCCAGCTGGAAATTGCGCATCGGTTATTGCAATATGCATATTTTCTAACCATGCATCTCTTTCGTAAGTTGTTATTTTAAATTCCATGTGTCTCTTTTTTAATATCGGATGTCCGTGTTCTTCAGTATATAGGTTTGGTCCACCAAGAAATTGAGTGAGAAATTGTTTTTGTTTTCTACTCGTTTCGGCAAAATCCCCAGGAAACAAATGATTGATTCTATCATCTTTTTCGACTAAAGAATAGAAATGATCAATCATATTGTAGAGTGCTGTTTCACCTATAATATCGTATGGCGTTTTAGACATAATATCACCAATTTCCATTAATATATTACTAATATAACATGAATTTTTACATTTAAAAGTAATTTGACTTTTTACAATGACGTTTGATTAGTTCTCAATTTGGTTCTTGTAGTCGAAGAAACGTTGTACTTTATTTTTCGGTACAGTGTGTTCAAGATTAAATTCATTTAATAGCTTATTAAATTTCTGCAAGCCACTGTTATAATCATTAACTTCAAATTCTAATTCATAATCAACCTTGTCGAAATAATCACTTTTATCTAATACTAATAATTCGTCTTGATAAGTTGTTTCCAGACGCGCTGTTGTTAGTGCACCTAATATAGTGAGTTCATTGTCATTAACACCATATGATTCAATAATGTCTCGAATATCATGTGGTAATGTGTGCGTGGATATCACATCACCAGTGTTTGGGTGATACGTCACCATATGATTGTATTCCATTAAACCTACTTCGGCTGGTACTTTTAAGGTCAATTCGTATGTATCATTTTTAACACGAATACGTAATGCTGACTTATGATTACGTAATGTGAAACTTGGCGTATCAATATAATAGTTTGTTTGAGTAAAAGGTTCTTTATGTTCAAAAAATGCATGCTTAAATTTATCGTATACGTCTTTATTTAGTAATTGTTTGAATTCAATTTCATTATTTGTAGCCATAACTTGCACCTCGTAATCCATTTATTGTAATACATTATGACTGAGTTGTATCAAAATTTAAAGTAATTAAAGTTGTGTGAAATAAGTAAATATGAGCAAAAAAGTATAGATTATAAAATGATGCGTCTAAAGGCGACGTAACGGCGTTAATTGAACAGGACTAAACGATTAATAAGTGCATTTCAAACGTGTGTTATGCAGTTGAATTATGTTAAACTAGTAAAGAATAATAAGGAGGAACAAGCATGCGTATTTATGTAAATGAAATTAAAATTAAAGACGATGGCATTTATTGCTACTCAGAAGATCCAACCGATGGGTTAGTAGAAGTAGGGCAAATGCTTGTTGATAGTGATAATTATGGATTTGCCTACTTATTAGATGATGGACAATCGTATGATTACTTGATTTTCGTTCAAGAAACATGGTCCATGTTGCATGAGAATAGAGGCAAGAAATTAATTGTAAACGATGAATTGGAATTAGAACATTTTCAAGAGGAATTAGATTATATCCTTGAGAATGTTGAAGGAAATAATAACTATGGTAAGGAGTTTGTTTCAGCTGTTGAAGAAACTTTTGACCTAAAGTGAAGCGGAGTGAAACAATATGAATCAATGGGATCAATTTTTAACACCATATAAACAAGCCGTTGATGAGTTAAAGGTAAAATTAAAAGGTTTGCGTAAGCAATATGAAGTTGGAGAAGATGCTTCACCCATTGAATTCGTTACTGGTCGAGTAAAACCAATTACGAGTATTATTGATAAGGCGAATAAAAGGGGTATACCATTTGATCGACTGCGTGAAGAGATGTATGATATTGCCGGTCTAAGAATGATGTGTCAATTTGTGGATGATATTGACGTTGTGGTTAATATGCTTAGACAGCGCCAGGATTTCAAGGTAATTGAAGAACGTGACTATATTAATAATACGAAACAAAGTGGTTATCGTTCATATCATGTGATTATTGAGTATCCGATTGAAACGCTAAATGGTCAGAAAGCTATTTTAGCGGAAATCCAAATTCGAACATTAGCGATGAATTTCTGGGCTACAATCGAACATACACTTAGATATAAATATGACGGTGATTATCCAGCAGAAATTCAGCATCGTCTTGAACGTGCAGCAGAAGCGGCATATCTTCTAGACGAGGAAATGTCTGAGATTAAAGATGAAATTCAAGAAGCACAGAAATATTATTCTCAAAAACGTGCAAAAAAACATGACTAATGAGGTGTGGGGATGCGTTATACAATCTTGTCAAAAGGTGATTCGAAATCCAATGCATTAAAGCATAAAATGATAAATCATATGAAAGACTTCCATATGGTAGAAGATGCCGTTAATCCAGAAATAGTGATTTCGGTAGGTGGAGATGGAACGTTGCTCCAGGCTTTTCACCAATATAGTCATATGTTGTCACAGGTGGCGTTTGTCGGTGTACATACAGGTCATTTAGGATTTTATGCTGATTGGTTGCCTCATGAAGTGGAAAAATTAATTATCGAAATTAATAATTCTGAATTTCAAGTCATTGAATATCCATTGTTAGAAATTATTGTGAGATACAATGATAATGGTTATGAAACACGTTATTTAGCTTTAAATGAAGCAACGATGAAGACTGAAAATGGATCGACACTCGTTGTGGATGTAGGTATTCGTGGGAAACAATTTGAGCGTTTTAGAGGTGATGGATTATGTATTTCAACACCATCAGGTTCTACTGCCTATAATAAAGCATTAGGTGGTGCGTTAATACATCCTTCACTTGAAGCCATGCAAATCGCTGAAATTGCTTCTATCAATAATAGAGTTTTTAGAACAGTGGGGTCACCACTTGTTTTGCCTAAGCATCATACATGCTTAATCACACCAGTTAATCACGACACGATACTTACCACAATTGATCATGTGAGTTTAAAACATAAAAATGTCAATGGTATCCAATTTAGAGTAGCGAACGAGAAAGTTCGATTTGCTAGATTTAGACCATTCCCATTCTGGAAAAGGGTACATGATTCATTTATAGAGAGTGAAGATGGTCGATGAAATTTGTATATAAGATTCAGCATAATGAACTGCTTAAGTCTTTTTTACAGCGTCATCAATACTCTAAAAAGACAATTAGCGCCATTAAACTTAATGGCGCTTTAATTATTAATAATAAGCATGTCACCGTTAGGAAAATGATGATGCCGGGTGATGAATTAACCATTGAGTTGCCTGAAGAAATACCTAGTGCGTATTTAATACCTTCCGATAACCCTGTTGAAGTGCTATATGAAGACGATTATTTAATTATTGTTTCTAAACCGCATCATTTAAATAGTACACCATCAAGAGAACATCCACATGATAGTTTGATAGAACGCGTATTGTACTATTTGAATGATGGACAATTTACGCATTCAGTTATTGTACCGCATATTGTTACACGTTTAGATCGTAATACCCGTGGCATTGTTGTATTTGCTAAGTATGGGCATATCCATCATTTAATGTCGACGATGGCTCTAGAAAAACGATATATGTGCGTGTGTTATGGTCAAACGCCAATCGACGGTGTGATAGAAGCGCCAATTGCAAGAGATAGTCAAAGTATTATCACTAGGAAGGTAGATCATTTGGGGAAATACGCTAAAACATCGTATAAAGCGATTGCGCATAAACCTAATGCGAGCCTATGTGAAATTAAGTTACATACCGGGCGTACACACCAAATACGCGTTCACTTTAATTATATTGGGCATCCACTTGTAGGCGATGATTTATACGAAGGAAGTCATCCTACAATTCATACGCAATCTTTACAATGTTATAAAGTGACATTCATACATCCGATTTATAATAAAGAGATTGAGATAGAGATAGATTATAAATGGCTAGACAAGATATATACAGAATTATAATAAGATTTGGAGGTGCTGACGTTGTCATTAGAAACAGAAAATAATGACTATAACAATGAGGAAGTCTATAACCAAAATTTGTTAGACGAGTTATTAATACAAGATGATATTGATCGTTTTAGAGAAGAATTTCTAGCAATGCATGAATATGAACAAAGTGAATACTTTGAAGATACAACGAATGAGAACAGACAAAAAATATTTGAATTTTTATCACCACAAGAAGTTGGGGAATTCTTTGAACAATTAGAGATTGATGATGAAGCATATGAGGACCTCTTTGATACGATGAATGCGCATTATGCGAGTAAAGTATTAGAAGAAATGTCTTCCGATAATGCTGTAGATATTTTAAATGAGCTGTCAAAACCGAAAGTAGCTAGCTTGTTAACATTAATGAACCGTGAAGATGCAAATGAAATTAAGCATCTATTACATTACGAAGAAGATACAGCCGGCGGTATTATGACGACGGAATATATTTCGCTTGATGTGAATACACCGGTTAAAGAAGCATTAATGTTAGTAAAAGAACAAGCACCAGATGCCGAAACAATTTATGTTATTTTTGCCGTAAACACGGACGGACAATTAGTTGGTGTATTATCTTTAAGAGATTTAATCGTGGCAGAAAATGATGCTTATATTGAAGATATCATGAGTGAACGTGTCATTAGTGTTAATGTAGCTGATGACCAAGAAGATGTAGCACAAAAGATGAGAGATTATGACTTTATCGCTATGCCAGTTATTGATTATCAACAACATTTATTAGGTATTATTACAATCGATGATATTTTAGATGTCATGGATGAAGAAGCGAGTGAAGACTACTCACGTTTAGCCGGGGTATCTGATATCGACTCTACGAATGATTCTGTTGTCAAAACCGCGACTAAACGACTACCTTGGTTAATCATACTTACATTTTTAGGAATGATTACTGCCACAATATTAGGAAGTTTTGAATCAACATTATCACAAGTTGCGTTGTTAGCAGCATTTATACCAATTATTAGTGGTATGTCTGGGAACTCTGGTACGCAATCATTAGCGGTGTCTGTACGTAATATTTCAACTGGAGAAATTGATGAGCAAAGTAAATTTAAGGTTGCTTTAAGAGAAGCGGGAAGTGGCTTACTATCAGGATTAGTGTGTGCCACTGTCTTATTTATTATCATCGTTGTCATTTATAGACAACCATTTTTAGCTTTAATTGTAGGGGGCAGTCTGACTATTGCGATGACAGTTGGTACATTAGTTGGTTCTATGATTCCATTGTTTATGAATAAATTGAATATTGATCCAGCTGTAGCCAGTGGACCATTTATTACAACGATAAATGATATTGTAAGTATGTTAATTTACTTTGGTTTAGCAACAACATTCATGTCATATTTAACATAGGGGGACAAAATGGAGTTTTTTTCACTAGTTATTGTAGTTCTAGCAGCTTTTTTAACACCAATTATTATCAATAGGCTGAACATCAATTTTTTACCAGTTGTCGTAGCTGAAATTATAATGGGGATTATTATTGGTCAGTCTTTTTTAAATTTAGTACATAAAGATAGTATGCTGAACATATTATCAACTTTAGGGTTTATCTTTTTAATGTTTTTAAGTGGGCTAGAAATTGATTTTAGTACGTTTAAAAAGGATAAAAGAAATCGACAAGGTACTAATAAGCATGAAAAGAATGTACCAAGTCATCTTAACTTAGCCTTAACTGTGTTTGCTTTTATCATGATTATTTCTGTTATATTAGCATACGCGTTCAAATGGTTAGGGCTAGTAGATGATGTCTTGTTAATGATTATTATTATTTCAACGATATCACTAGGTGTTGTCGTACCGACATTGAAAGAAATGAATATCATGCGTACGACCATTGGTCAATTTATATTGTTAGTGGCCGTATTAGCCGATTTAGTGACAATGGTACTGTTAACTATATACGGTGGTATCAATGGTAGTGGTAATGGTTCTGTATGGCTTTCAGCAATTCTGCTTGTCTTTACGGCCATTTTCTATATATTAGGTGTTGTATTTAAGCGTATGAAATTTTTACA
Organism: Staphylococcus sp. HMSC34C02; assembly: GCF_001838705.1. NCBI lineage: Bacteria > Bacillati > Bacillota > Bacilli > Caryophanales > Staphylococcaceae > Staphylococcus > Staphylococcus sp. HMSC34C02. Next base: position 31,592 of record NZ_KV838583.1, on the reverse strand, counting down.
CCGTTTAATTGGTGGCACAACACAAATTGGTATCAGAGCAATATTTGCCCTTATCATTCTTTTAGTCGCACTTGCTGAAGGGGTAGGCGCTGAATACATACTAGGCGCATTCTTAGCTGGCGTCGTTGTATCTTTACTGAAACCAGACGAAGAATTAGTGCATACGCTCGATTCATTTGGATATGGGTTCTTTATTCCAATCTTCTTTATTATGGTGGGTGTTGATTTAAATATTCCGTCATTAATTAAAGAACCATCACTATTATTAATCATTCCAGTATTAATTATCGCTTTTATTATTTCGAAATTAATTCCAGTTTTCTTTATTCGACGATGGTTTGACAGCAAGACAACAATAGCATCAGCATTTTTATTAACGTCAACACTATCATTAGTCATTGCATCTGCTAAAATTGCAGAACAATTAAATACGATATCTTCTGAAATGTCAGGCATACTTATTTTAAGTGCGATTATTACTTGTGTGTTTGTACCAATTATTTTCAAGAAAATGTTTCCAATTCCGGATGAGGCTAATCGCAAAATTGATATTGCGTTAATAGGTAAGAATCAGTTGACGATTCCAATTGTGCAAAACTTATCACCACATCTTTATAACGTGACCTTATATTATCGTAAAGATTTAGGAGATAAACGTAATTTATCGGATCATATAACTGTGGTTGAAATCGCGCACTATGAGGAACACCTCTTAGAAAGATTAGGATTATTCAATCAAGATATTGTAGTTTGTTCTGCTAACGATGATAGTCTTAACCGAGAAGTCGCTAAATTAGCTAAAGCACATGATGTTAAGCGCGTTATTTGTCGATTAGAAAACAGTAATGAAGATGAAGAAATGAAAGGTGAAGGTATTGAAGTATTCAGTAACTTCATTAGTAATAAAATCTTCTTACAAGGCTTAATCGAAACACCAAATATGTTGAACATTTTAAGCAATGTGGAAACATCATTATATGAAATTGAAATGTTAAATCATCAATATGAAAATATTCAGTTACGTAATTTCCCATTTGGCGGTGACATTATCTTTGTACGAATTATCCGTAACAATGAATCCATCGTTCCTCATGGTGATACACAATTAAGGTATAAAGATAGACTTATCGTAACGGGCTCGAAAGAGTACGTTGATGAATTAAAATCAGATTTAGAGTTTTATTATTGATTTACGAAAATCAAAAACAAACGTGAGGGAGTGGGACAGAGAATTTAAAAAGAATTCTATCCCACTCTCTCATTATATGACCAGGTAATAATATCACTTTATAATTATGAAGCAAAAATGGTAGAATAATAATGTTAGATTAGTCTTCATTGTTTGTACAGTGAGATTAAGATATAAAAAATCGATGATTAAGGAGTTATTTCGAATGATTAACCTTGAAAATAAAACCTTCGTAATTATGGGTATTGCTAATAAACGTAGTATCGGATTTGGCGTTGCAAAGGTATTAGATCAATTAGGGGCTAAACTTGTTTTCACGTATCGTAAAGACCGTAGCCGCAAAGAATTAGAAAAATTATTAGAACAATTAAATCAAGAAGATCCTAAACTATATCAAATTGATGTTCAAAAAGATGAAGATGTAGTCAATGGTTTCGCGAAAATTGGCGAAGAAGTAGGCAATATTGATGGTGTATATCATTCTATCGCTTTTGCTAATATCGAAGATTTACGTGGCCGTTTCTCAGAAACATCAAGAGAAGGTTTCTTACTTGCTCAAGATATCAGCTCTTATTCATTAACAATTGTTGCACATGAAGCGAAGAAATTAATGCCAAATGGTGGTAGTATTGTTGCAACAACATATCTTGGTGGCGAATTTGCTGTTCAAAACTATAACGTTATGGGCGTAGCGAAAGCAAGTTTAGAAGCGAATGTGAAATATTTAGCCTATGATTTAGGTCCAGATAATATTCGTGTCAATGCGATCTCTGCAGGTCCAATTCGTACATTAAGTGCTAAAGGTGTCGGTGGCTTCAATACAATCCTTAAAGAAATTGAAGAACGTGCACCATTAAGACGAAATGTAGATCAAGAAGAAGTAGGTAAAACAGCTGCTTATTTATTAAGTGATTTCTCAAGCGGTGTGACTGGAGAGAACATTCACGTAGATAGTGGTTTCCACGCAATAAAATAATGAATACATTTAATATGGGAGCGGGACAACGAATTTATTTTAAATTCTGTCCCGTTCTCTTTTTTCAAAAAAAGGGAGTAGATTTGAATTCGTAATAAATTCAAACCTACTCCTAAAATATATTATACATTTGTATCAAATTAATCTTTGACGTCGCTATTCGCTTTATCAATAATACGTTGACGATATTTAAAGACATTGCTTGCGAGGGTCTTAAGTACTGCATAAAGAGGGACGGCAATTAAAATAAGTGTAAAGCCACCTAAATCTCCTGCAGCTAAAATAACTACAATGATAGTAAGTGGGTGAATACTCAAAGATTTACCCATAACATTCGGCGTAATGACGTTACCTTCAAGTTGTTGCGCGATTAATGTCACCACACAAACCCAAATAAATGTAGTAGGGCCATCAATTATACCTAGTATGCCTGCAGGTGCAAAAGATAACCATGGTCCTAAGAAAGGAATTAAGTTAGCTACACCGGCAAATAGTACTAATAAAGGTGTGTAAGGTAAGCCTATAATTGTATAACCAATATATAAAATAACCCCTAGGATAACACTTACTGTCACTTGTCCTTGAATGTATGATTTTAAAGTGAAGTTTAAATCTTTCATTAAATCGACTACAAATACTTTACGCTCTCCTTTGAAAAATTTAGCAAGCGCAGGAATAAATTTTTCATGATCTTTTAACATGTAAATTAAGAAGAACGGGACCATGATAAGTAAGAAGACAGTTGAAATAAATGACGTAATGTAAGAGAATGAGTTGGCTAAAATACCTGTCAAACTGTCACTCATTGATTTAACGGCTGAATTAATTCTATCTGTTACGTCACTTGGAAGTTTATCCATTTGAGTAAGTGAGAAATTAACAATCTGTTCAGCCTCTTTTTGTAATGATGGTGCCGCTTTAATTAAGCTGTTCACATTCGAAATAATGATTGGTGCTATAAATGCGACAACGATTGCAATGATAGCAATTAAACCAATAAAGATGGTTGTAATACTTGCCCAACGTGGGAATCCCCACTTTTCAAGAATATTTTGAAAAGGTAAGCAGATATAAAATAAAAATCCGCTAATCATAAATGGAAGAAACACAGAACCAATAATGGTTACAATAGGTGCAAAAACGCTTTGTACTTCCATAAACAATTTAATTAGCACGAACAAGATAATTAGGGCAATACCTGTTCGAAACCAAACTTTGTTAAGCATATGCTTACGTCCTCCTATTTTCATTTGTTCACTATTTATTAAGTATATATCAATTAAGACATGTTAAAAAGGGAAATTTTAACTTCAAGAAATACTCAGAAATGCATCACACCTAAATTTAGATACGTAAACCAAACCTTCAACAAACCTAAAACAACACCACAACTTTCAAATTAAAATACGGTGGGGCCCCAGCACAGAGAATTTCGCAAAGAAATTCCACAAGCAAAGCAAGCTGGGGTGGGCCCCAGCACAGAGAATTTCATAAAGAAATTCCACAAGCAAAGCAAGCTGGGGAAAAGCTTATCCGTATTAAATCGTCTTCTTTCCCTAATAACTATGATTAAATTACCAAATTTCATGAATATGAAACATTTGTTTTTTTCAGAGATTTAAAAGTCATCGTGAACTTGATACAATGAGTATATTCTATTTAGGGGGCGTCAATGTCATGTCGAATTTTAAAGCAGGCAAAATTAATAAACATATCTTACATAGTCATATCTTAGAAAGAGATGTTACATTATCAGTTTATTTGCCTGAAGATTATTCTGAACTATTCAAATATCAAGTCATTATTTGTTTTGACGGGTTAGATTTTTTAAGATTTGGAAGACTTCAACGTGAATATGAACGTTTAAGAAGAGAGGATGAAATTCAACGCGCAATTATTGTCGGTTTCCATTATGAAGATGTTGATAAGCGTCGAGAAGAGTTTCATCCACAAGGAAGTAGAAGTCAGAAGACGATACAAGCCGTAGGTAAAGAGTTACTACCATTTATTGATCATACGTTTCCAACCTATAAAGTAGGAAACGCCAGAATTTTAATGGGTGATAGTCTTGCAGGCAGTATAGCACTATTAACTGCATTAACGTATCCAACCATATTCAGTCAAATTGCAATGCTTAGTCCACATTCAGATGCTACAGTTATAGATAAATTTAATCATTGCTTACAGTATAATGAATTATCTATTTGGCATGCGATAGGGTTAGAAGAGGAAGATTTTGCTTTACCAACAACGGGAGAACGTGCGAACTTTTTAACACCAAATAGAGCGCTTGCAGATGTGATTAAAGATAAGGGTGTGACCTACCATTATTTAGAGTTTGAAGGCGGGCATACTTGGAAATCTCGGAAGCCATTATTACCAGATGTACTAACGTATTTTCTTGGTGATGAAGTAACGGCACCATCAGATGAAGTTTAATTCGTTTTATTAGGAAAAGGGGAATCAAGGGTACAGTGTCGGGTTGTAAAATGATTTTTTGATGATGCGAAATGAAATATTTAATTATTGTAAACCTTTTCAAAAAATTCTGCTAACTAATAACGTAAAATATAGAATTTTGCTATAATGGTAATATGTTAAACAAAGGAGGAATTTAAATGAATATAGGATTAGCATTAATTCCGTCAAAATCATTTCAAGATGAAGTGAACGGTTATCGTAAACGTTATGATACTGAATATGCACGTATCATGCCTCATATCACGATCAAGTCACACTTTGAAATCAATGATGATGAATTAGATTCAGTAAAAGAAGAAGTTAAAAAAAGATTAGAAGGTTTTAAACCAGTTGAAGTACATGCAACAAAAGCTTCAAGTTTTAAACCAACTAACAATGTGATTTATTTTAAAGTTGCTAAAACTGACGAATTAGAACAGCTTTTCAATTTATTTAATACTGAAGATTTTCATGGTGAAGCGGAGCATCCATTTGTACCGCACTTTACAATTGCTCAAGGTTTAACAAGCCAAGAATTTGAAGATATATTTGGTCAAGTAGAATTAGTAGGGGTAGACCTTAAAGAAAATATTGAAGAACTTTCATTGTTACGCTATGACGAGGATGAAGATAAATGGAAAGTGATTGATACTTTCAAATTAGCGTAATTGTAAATAATAAGTAAAATAAAATCTAGTTAATGTACATTGTTTGCACGTTAACTAGATTTTTTAGTGTTTTATATTATATACGATTTACTTTGCCTCGGCGCTTAATAAAATAAATGCCGTAGAAAATAGCCAATATTAAAAAGATCGCGGCAGAAAAGTAAAATGTATTACTTAGCCCGTTAGAAAATTGAGCGATTAAACCACCAAATAAAGGACCAATCATAGAGCCAAAGCCTTGTACGCTGTTAAAGACGCCCCAAGTTTCCTCTTGTTCAGCGGGGTCAATTTGTCCTGCCATAAATGTATTCCATGCTGGTAATAATATACCATACATTAATCCTATAAATATTGCTACGATCCATACGACAACAATATTGGTTACTAGTGATAAACCGAAGATAAATGCTGTAAATAGTAAAAAGCCTACAAAAATAACGGCATACATAAATCCTTTACTATTTTTATCGATAATCTTAGATAAGAATAGCATTGAAATCGCACAACCTGCGCCACCGATAGCAATGGCAACGGTATACTCAATTGTACTAACACCAACTACCTTTGTCGCATATGTTGGTAGTATAGGTAACAACGCTGAGATAGATGCACCTTGTAACAAAATGCCCGGGAATAATACCAAATGGCGTTTCATAACGTTGACAATTTGTCCTAATTGTTCACTCACAGGTTTCGTATTATAATTTGTTAATTTAACGTCAACAAAATAATACAACACCCATGCAATAACTACGACGAGTGACATCATGAATGCAAATCGAGTTGGATGTATTTTAACTAATACATTCATAAACGCCCAACCAACAAGTAAACCTAACAACCAAGAAAAGTAGACATAACCCATTTGTTTACCACGCTGTGCTTCTTCTACACTTGATAACATGATGACCCATATAGGGCTAACTGCAATACCTAGCATGATTGCACTAATAATGATTACTATAGGGTTAGCTGGAAACCAAATGACTAAGAATAAACTCATAAAAGCTAATAAAAATCCTAGGGTTAATACTAGCTTAGTACCAATTTTTTTTAAGAGGAATCCAATGACAAAATTTGTTGCTGCATCGGATATAAAGTGAATTGATAATGCCGCTGATGTTACTGCTACTGCAATCGAAGTAACGGTTGGTAAGTAATTAACGTAACTTAATACATACATACCTCTTGCAAATTCCATTAAGAATAAAATAACGAGCATTATCTTAAAGTTGTTACTAATTCCTTTACTACTTAACGAAGAATTTGGCATACAAAGGTACCTTTCCGTAAATTTCCTGTTGTTGTGATGAACTGTCCAGGATATTTAGTAAATCGGTACATAATCTATAGGTTGAATGATCAACTTTTTCTTCAGTCATTTTATTAGTCATAGCTTGTAATCGTTCTTCATGATTAGTTAAGTCAGAAACAATTTCGATAGCTTCCTCAGGTGTGTTTGCAATTTTTCCGTATGATTTATCTTGGAAATACAATGCGTTTTCAAGTTCTTGACCTGGTGCAGGATTTAAAAATATCATTGGTAAACTACGTGTTAAACCTTCAGAAATTGTAATCCCACCTGGTTTTGTAATCATAATTTGACTTGAAGCCATCCATTCATTCATATGTTTGGTATAACCTAGAATGAGTACGTTATCATATGACTTAAATTGTGCTTCTAAAGTACGTTTTAGTGCTTTACTACGTCCGCAAATCATCACGATTTGTGATTGAGGACTCTTCTTCAGGATACTATCAATCATATAGTCAAATCCTTTAGAAACGCCAAATGCGCCTGCAGACATTAAAATAGTTGGTTTATCAGGATTTAAATGATGCTTTTGTAACCAAACTACTTTATCGATATCAGATTCGAACTTATCAGAAATTGGTATGCCAGTTACTTTGATATCAGAAGCTGGAATACCTGCATTGATAAAATCACGCTTAGTATCTTCAGTAGCGACATAATATCGATGAGAATTAGGCGTTATCCAGTTTTTTTGCAAACGATAATCTGTCATAACCGTTGCAATTGGAATGTTCATGTTAAATTGCTTAGTCAACACTGACATTACTGGTGTAGGGAATGTCAATAAGATTAAGTCTGGCTTTTCTTTAAGCAGCAAATTGATCAATTTATTTAATCCATAATATTTATAAAAACATTTATCTAACTCATCAGGGCGACTATAATAAAAGTTCTTATACATATTTCTAAAATATTTAAAGCTATTGATATACCATTTTTTGCAAATAGAAGTTAAAATTGGATGTGCTTCCATAAACAAGTCATGCTCAATAACTGATAGGTGAGACAAGTTCATTTCGTTAAGTTGATCAACAACACTTTGAGTCACCTGTAAATGTCCGTTTCCAAATGAGCCGGTAATAATCAATATCTTTTTATTTTGAGTAACCATTAATAGTCACCCTCCATTAATTTAAATTTAAAATACACATTAACGTATTTAATGCGAACTGTAATAGCATTAAATACGGATACTCAGTTATCGTATTATATTTATACCCTTTATTAACAGTATAAATTTCATTTATAGTGCATTATAGCATACTAACGAAGTTAACATCATCTTTATATCACTATCCTAGCACTAATATATTTAAATGTATTGAATTGTAGTGATATATATAGGAAATTTTAAAATAATTAACGCTTAATTAATAATTTCTTCACTTTATTGATTCATATATTGAGTGTGAGGTTAAAACTAATATTTTAATGATTATAAATTTATCAACAACTTCAAAACGTGTATAATAAACTTATTGTAAAAAAAGGAGCGATACATTTTGAATGCGAATGAGTTGTTCGAAAAAATACGAGTAAAACAAGTAATAGGTACTTTAGATATAAATGTTACAGATATCACTACAGATTCACGTACCGCAAGTGAAGGAAGTATATTCGTCGCATCAAAAGGTTACACGGTTGATAGCCATAGATTTTGTCAGAATGTTGTAGACCAAGGCGCAAAAGTCATTGTAGTTAATCAACAACAAGACATTAGCGGGAACGTAACGCAAGTTATTGTACCAGATACATTAAGAGTTGCTAGCTTATTAGCGCATACACTATATGACTATCCGAGCCATCAATTAACGACAATTGGTGTAACAGGGACAAATGGTAAAACTTCAATTGCTACGATGATCCATCTCATTTATAGAGGATTAGGCAAAGGTAGTGCATATTTAGGAACGAATGGTTTCCAAATCAACGAATATAAAACTAAAGGTGCAAACACGACACCAGAAACGGTCTCTTTGACTAAAAAGATTAAACAAGCTGTCGATGAAGATGCGGAAGTTATGACTATGGAAGTATCTAGCCACGGCTTATCATTAGGAAGATTAAGAGGCGTTGAATTTGATGTAGCGGTATTCTCTAATTTGACACAAGATCATTTAGATTTCCATGGCACAATGGAAGCTTACGGTCACGCTAAGTCATTATTATTTAGTCAATTAGGAGAAGATTTATCGAAAGAGAAGTATGCCATTGTCAATAATGATGACGCATTCTCTGAGTACTTGATGTCAGTGACACCATATGAAATTTTTACGTATGGTATAGATCACGATGCGCAATTTATGGCTACCAATATTCAAGAATCTTTACAAGGTGTTCAGTTTGATTTTGTTACACCTATTGGTACTTATAATGTTAAAACCCCATATGTAGGTAAATTTAATATTTCAAATATCATGGCTGCCATGATTGCTGTTTGGAGTAAGGGTACGTCAATGGAAGATATTGTTAAGGTGGTTGAAACTTTAGAGCCAGTTGAAGGTCGTTTAGAAGTGCTTGATCCATCGTTACCGATAGATTTAATTATTGACTATGCACATACAGCGGATGGAATGAATAAATTAATAGATGCTGTGAAACCTTTCGTAAAACAGAAATTAATCTTTTTAATTGGTATGGCTGGAGAACGTGACTTAACTAAGACACCTGAAATGGGTGCAGTAGCATGTAGGGCAGATTATGTTATATTCACACCAGATAATCCAGCTAATGACGATCCTAAAATGTTGACAGCTGAACTCGCTAAAGGTGCTACACATGATCATTACATTGAATTTGAGGACAGAGCTGAAGGTATTAGACACGCCATTGATGTGGCCGAACCAGGAGATACAGTCGTATTAGCTTCTAAAGGAAGAGAACCATATCAAATCATGCCTGGACATGTTAAGGTACCTCATAGAGATGATTTAATTGGACTGGAAGCAGCATACAAGAAATTTGGCGGTGGCTCTGGTGAACATTAAACAATTAACTATTAATGGTGAAATTGTTAATGCATATCTATGTATTATTGAAGCAACAGAGCAAATCATGATAGCTATACCTGATGTATTTTGGTCAATAGAACTAGATGTACATATGGATAGTGACGACATTAAAGAAGAATTGATAATGCAACTATTTGCATTTGTAGATGAAGAAGCAGCGATACATATTGCTTCAAATTTAACAAAATGGATTGCGAATGATTTTAAAGGAGATTAATAGATGAGTTTAAAAGAAGAAGTTGAATCAAGAAAGACGTTCGCCATCATCTCTCACCCAGATGCTGGTAAAACGACATTGACTGAAAAGTTATTATATTTTAGTGGTGCTATAAGAGAAGCGGGTACAGTTAAAGGTAAAAAAACAGGGAAATTTGCAACAAGTGACTGGATGAAAGTCGAACAAGAACGTGGTATCTCAGTAACAAGTTCAGTTATGCAATTTGATTATGATGACTACAAAATTAATATTCTAGATACACCAGGACACGAAGACTTCTCAGAAGATACTTACCGAACATTAATGGCAGTGGATAGTGCGGTAATGGTTATTGACTGTGCCAAAGGTATTGAACCGCAAACCTTGAAATTATTTAAAGTATGTAAAATGAGAGGTATTCCGATTTTTACATTTATTAATAAATTAGACCGTGTAGGTAAAGAGCCATTTGAATTATTAGATGAGATTGAAGAAACATTAAACATCGATACGTACCCTATGAATTGGCCAATTGGTATGGGGCAAAATTTCTTTGGTATTATTGACCGTGATTCAAAGTCTATCGAACCTTTTAGAGATGAAGAAAATGTCTTACACTTAAATGATGATTATGAATTACAAGAATCACATCCCATTAGTAATGACAGTGCATTTGCGCAAGCGATTGAAGAATTCATGCTCGTAGAAGAAGCGGGTGAAGACTTTGACAATGATGCGCTATTGAATGGTGAACTGACACCGGTGTTCTTTGGTTCTGCTTTAGCTAACTTTGGTGTACAAAACTTCTTGAATGCCTACGTTGATCATGCACCTATGCCGAATGCACGTCAAACAAATGAAGAAGTTGAAGTAAGTCCTTTCGATGATGAATTTTCTGGATTTATCTTCAAAATACAAGCCAATATGGATCCTAAACATCGTGACAGAATTGCATTTATGCGTGTCGTAAGTGGCGCATTTGAACGTGGTATGGACGTAACTTTACAACGTACGAATAAAAAACAAAAAATCACACGTTCAACATCATTTATGGCTGACGATAAAGAAACAGTGAATCATGCCGTAGCCGGAGATATCATTGGTTTATATGACACAGGTAACTATCAAATTGGAGACACATTAGTTGGTGGTAAACAAAAATATAGTTTCCAAGACTTACCACAATTTACTCCTGAAATATTTATGAAAGTTTCAGCTAAAAACGTAATGAAACAAAAACATTTCCATAAAGGGATTGAACAACTTGTTCAAGAAGGTGCAATCCAATACTATAAAACGCTTCATACGAACCAGATTATTTTAGGTGCCGTAGGACAACTACAATTTGAAGTATTTGAACACCGTATGAAAAATGAATATAATGTTGATGTTGTAATGGAACCTGTCGGTAGAAAAATTGCGCGTTGGATTGAAAATGAAGATGATATTCAAGACAAAATGAACACATCTCGCTCAATATTAGTAAAAGATAGATATGATAATTTTGTCTTCTTATTCGAAAATGAATTTGCAACACGATGGTTCGAAGAAAAATTCCCAGAAATTAAATTGTATAGTCTTTTATAAGCATACGATTGAAAAAGAAGGGTATTAACAACAAGCTCATCTCTTTAAATTTTACAATTTATTGAACGCAAATGGTTTATTTATATGGCGTATGGTGTATAATACACTTAACAAATGAATACCTATGACAATTTGTCAGAGGGGAGTAACTTGAGAATCATCATTACATTTGATGATTAGCACTTTATCGTCATTACGAAGTATGGACTTCCGGTAAAGTGGGCAATTATTTGCTAAGTGAGACCTTTGCTATTATTTAGCATAGGTCTCTTTATTTGTATTCAAACAAAAAGGAGCTGTCCACTATGGATCCGAGTTTAATTTTACCCTACTTGTGGGTAATTCTCGTTCTTGTATTTTTAGAAGGGCTATTAGCAGCTGATAATGCTGTTGTTATGGCCGTTATGGTTAAACATTTACCACCTGAACAACGTAAAAGAGCTTTATTTTATGGTTTACTAGGTGCATTTGTATTTCGTTTTCTTGCCTTATTCTTAATTAGTATTATTGCTAATTTCTGGTTTATTCAAGCACTGGGTGCCGCATATTTAATTTTCATGTCTATAAGAAATCTGTGGCAATTTTTCCATAAAAAACACGAAGATCAACCTGAAGGTGATGATCATCATTTCGACGATGATGGTGTTGAAAAGAAAGTCGGACCAATACAATTCTGGGGTACTGTGTTAAAAGTTGAATTTGCAGATATCGCTTTTGCTATTGATTCTATGTTAGCTGCCATGGCTATTGCTGTTACATTACCTACAGTTGGCATTCATTTTGGTGGCATGGACTTAGGTCAATTCTCAGTTATGTTTATTGGTGGCATGATCGGTGTTATTTTAATGCGTTTTGCTGCTACATGGTTTGTTGACCTATTAAACAAATACCCTGGCTTAGAAGGTGCTGCCTTTGCAATTGTAGGATGGGTAGGTATTAAATTAGTTGTCATTGTACTTGCGCATGAAGACATCGGTATTTTACCTGAACACTTCCCTCATAGTACATTATGGCAAGCTATTTTCTGGACAGTTATGATTCTATTAGTTGTTATCGGTTGGTTAACATCAGTACGTAGTAACAAAAAGAAAACTAAATAATTTGGCTTAAACGCTTCATTCGAGTCTTTTAAATTTGATGAGAACCATTAAATTTAAAAGGCTTTTTTATTTTTTATAGAATGATATATATAAATAGTAAGAAAAATTCAGATTTGAACCTTCAATTCATTGCCAATTGGCAATAATGATATTAAACTTTAATTAATGTATAAATAAATTAAACAAAACCACAACCATATAAACATAATGCAACGTTACCATAATAGATTGTGAGTGAATCGATAGGAGTGGACACCTTTGGATAATGATAAAAAACACGTAATACCACGTGAACAATATCGTCGAAAACGACACGAGTATTTTCATAACGAAGAGCGTGAAGAACGATTAGCACGTGAGAAAGCACAGCGTGAAAGACTTGCACAAAAAGAGCAAGAACAGGCAAAAGTTAATGAAGAACGTGTTAAAGATAACATGCGAAAAGCAAGAATTGAGAAATTGACGCAAGAAGAAATTCAGCAACAGCAACATTTAGCCAAATTACGTTCTGAAAATGAATCTGAATATGCGGCAGACGAAAAAGAACATCATTTAACATTGCCTGAGGAGCAACAACTTAAAAATGAGGACAAAGATAATAAACCGATAGCATCAAAATCTAAAGTTGAAACAGGTAATAAGACTAATGAAGATGAAAATGAGCTATCTTCAAATCAAAGTGGTATAGAACCTAAATATAGTAGATTAGAAAAGAATAAAGGCAAAACTCAGCATGCGAGCGTTAGTAAACAAGATGCGCATCAACGTGATGATATTAGCACATACAAAGGAGAAAAAGGTACCTCAGAAGCTAATACTACGTTTGATTTAGAAACGCATGATAGTGAAATGATAGAATCACAAGATTTAAAGACGAATGAGCATCATGCTTCAAAACAGGTATCCACATCTCATCAAGATCATAAAGATGATGAAGGTGCGGCGCATGGTAATACAACACGTCATAATTCAAATCCAACGAATCATGAAGAAGCAAGTGAGCATGAACACGATAAGTCTAATCATAATGATATGATGGACAAAGTAAAATCATTCTTAACATTACATTGGCTTAAAATTGTTATCGTAGTTGCAATTATATTAATTATCATATTAATTAGTGCAATTATTTCAACAATTAACCAAAATAGTAGTATTGAACAAAGTAGTCATCAAAATACAAAATATACAACAACAATGAAAAATGCAGATACCGCTGTAAAATCAGTGGTAACAGTTGAGAACGACACACCTAAGAATCCAACAACACAAACAACTGATAAAACAAATATAAATACAAATTCAAATAACGAAGTTGGTTCAGGTGTCGTCTACAAAGCTGTAGGCGATACCTTTTTTATTTTAACGAATACACATATAGTCGGTAATAACGATAAGGTTAACATTACATATGATGATAATAAGGCAGCTACAGCTACAGTAGTTGGCAAAGATATGTGGTCAGATATTGCAGTGCTTAAAGCAACGATCAATAACAAAAATGTTCAACCTATTAAAATCGGTCGTTCAAATCAATTGAAGTTAGGTGAAAGCATCTTAGTTGTGGGTAATCCGTTAGGCAATGATTTTAAAAACACAGTAACAAAAGGTATTGTTTCTGGATTAAACAGAGCAGTACCGGTCGATTTCGATAAAGATAATAAAAATGATGAACTGATTAATACGTTTCAAATAGATGCTTCGGTAAATCCTGGTAATTCAGGAGGTGCTGTCGTTAATCAAGATGGGGAACTCGTAGGTGTAGTATCACTGAAAATAAACATGCCGAATATTGAAGGTATGGGATTTGCTATTCCAATAGATGATGCACGTGCAATTGCTTCAGAACTAGAGAAAAAAGGTGAAATTCAATATCCTAATACTGGTATTGGCATTAAAAATGTTTCAGAGTTATTACCATATGAAAGAGCATTATTTAAAGTCCCTGAAGATGTTCAAAGCGGAATTGTAGTAGAAAAATTGAAAGATGATGGATTAGGTAAAAAATCAGGTTTAAAAATTGGTGATGTAGTTGTAGAATTAGATAGTAAATCAATTCAAAATAATTTACAGTATAGACAAACTATTTTTAGCCATAGACAAGATTTAAAAACATTGTCGGCTAAAATTTATAGAGAAGGTAAGTCTCAAGAGATAAAAATAAAATTGAAATAACGTTGAGGTGACAAATGCGTGTCTATTTTTAGTAAGTTACTTAAAAAATCTAGTCCTCAACAGGGGATAGTTTTATATTATTTGATAGCCATAGTTGTCGCTTTCTTATTACTAAATCTCCCTTTTGTGCACAAACAAGGTGTAGATGTTAGTCCAATTGATACACTGTTCGTAGCTGTATCAGGGATTAGTGTAACTGGACTGTCTCCCGTTAACATTGTAGATACATACTCAACATTTGGCCAAATTATTATACTAATCATCTTAAATATAGGCGGTATTGGTGTCATGGCGATTGGTACAGTGTTGTGGGTTGTATTAGGCAAACATATAGGTATCCGTGAACGCCAATTGATCATGTTAGACAATAATAAGGATACTATGAATGGAACTGTAAAGTTAATTTTAGAGATCATTAAAACAATCTTAACTATTGAGTTTATTGGTGCATTGCTATTAGCATTTTACTTCTATAGAGATAATCCTGATTTGAAAAATGCGCTCATGCAAGGATTATTTGTTTCAGTATCCGCTACTACAAACGGTGGATTAGACATTACAGGTCAATCCTTAATCCCGTATGCTAAAGATTATTTTGTACAAACGATAGTTATGTTTCTCATTGTATTAGGTTCAATAGGGTTTCCTGTATTATTGGAAATTAGAGCCTATGTTAGAAACAGAGTTAGTCATTTTAGATTTTCATTATTTACCAAAATCACAACTTGTACATATTTATTTCTATTTATCTTTGGTGTCTTAGCTATTTTAGCTTTAGAACATCATCATGCTTTCAAAGGTTTAAGTTGGCATCAATCACTATTTTACGCACTATTTCAATCAGCAACAACACGTAGTGCAGGATTACAAACAATTGATGTTACAAACTTTAGTGATGCAACGAACGTTATCATGAGTATTTTAATGTTTATAGGCTCATCGCCAAGTTCAGTTGGTGGTGGTATACGTACAACAACATTCGCGATACTCATTCTCTTTGTCATTAACTTTAATAATAATACTGAAAAGACAGCGATAAAAGTCTTCAATAGAGAAATACATGTGGTTGATATTCAACGTTCATTTGCAGTTTTTACGATGGCATCAATTTTAACATTTGTAAGTATGGTTATTATTCTTGCAACAGAAAAGACTAATTTATCATTTCTACAAGTATTTTTTGAAGTCATGTCAGCATTTGGAACATGTGGTTTATCTTTAGGTGTGACAGATGATATTAGCGGTCTTACGAAAGTAATACTGATGATCTTAATGTTCATTGGTCGTGTTGGTTTAATATCATTTATTATTATGATAGCTGGACGTAAAGAACCTGATAAATACCATTATCCTAAAGAACGTGTACAAATTGGCTAAGTTTAAGATATTAAGTTGAATAGTTAAATCATTTAAAACGTTATGGTATTAATTTGAATAAGACATATATCTATAGCAAGCTGGGATAGAACGAATTCAAGATAATTTGTTCTGTCCCAGTTTTTGGTTAGAAATAAATAGCACCCGTAGTTTAATAAATGTTAAACTATCTTTAAATAAGGGGTGTGTAAATTGGAGAAAAATGAACATATAAATATAGATATCTTAGCAACTTCAGATATGCATAGTCATTTTATGAACGGAGACTTTGGTTCAAATATCTATCGTGCAGGAACTTACGTTAAAAATGTGAGAGATAATAATGATAAAGTCATTTTATTAGATAGTGGAGGCAGTATTGCTGGCTCGATGGCTGCGCATTATTATGCAGTTGTGGCGCCATACAAACGTCATCCAATGATTAAATTGATGAATGCGATGCAGTATGATGCTAGCGGTGTAAGCCCAGACGATTTCAAATTTGGTTTATCATTTCTAACAAAAGCTGTTTCACTATCTCGATTTCAATGGTTATCTGCAAATATAGAGTTTGCGCTCACAAAAGAGCCATACTTCTCAACGCCTTATATCATCAAAGAGTATGATAATGTTAGACTCGCGATTGTTGGCTTAACTGCTGATGGGCTCATGAAAAATGAATTTGCTGAAATGGAGAAAGCTGTCAGTATTGAAAAAGCTTTACTATCTGCAAAACGATGGATTAGATATATTCATGAAAGTGAACATCCTGACTTTTTAATCGTGATATATCATGGAGGCCTCTATAAAATCAATCAAACCAATACTAGACATAGTAAAGGGTCGCATGAAGCGGAAAAAATTATGAAAGAAATTGGTGTCATCGATTTGATGATCACTGCACACCAACACCAAACCATTATTGGAAATGACTTTGAAACTGTATATGTTCAAGCAGGACAGAATGCACAAGAGTTGGTACACGTGAAGATTAAATTTAAAAAACGCACTAATTCTTTTGAAAAAGAAGACATTCAATCTACTGTAATCAATTTAAGTGAATATCCAGAAGATCAAGCATTACTCGAAACAACGTATTATGATCGAAAAGCACTAGAACATTGGTCTAAGGAAATCGTTTCTAATAATAAAGTTAATTTAGACGTTAATGGATTAGAAGATTTGTTAAGTAAACCACACCCATTTACCCAATTATTACATGACAGTCTACATTTGGCTTTTGACAATGAAATTACGTGTGCTAATGTGCCTAAAAATGGTGAAAAGGGATTAAAAGGTATTGTTACGAATGAAGATGTATATAACGCTTATCCACATCCAGATAAAGCAATAGATATCACTTTAAAGGGTCATCAAATTAAAAAGATGATTGAATATACGTACTCTTATATTCAATTTGAACACAAACAATTAAGTATGACAATTATTGATGAAACACGATGTACGATGTGGCAAGGATTCGATTATATCGTGGATATGTCTGCACCACGCTTTAACAGGGTGACATTAAAGGGTCTTGAATTAGATAAACACTATAGAGTAACGATGACAGATTATTGCTATAGAAATTACCGTCAATATTTAGAGTCTGAATCAACATTGCATTCTACATGTGATCAACCAATGAGCACACTTATAGCTACAAGACTCAATCAATCTGATTTCAATCTAAATGTTGATGCTAACTTTATAGTTAAATATTAAATCAGCTCTATATAATAAAACGTTGCTGAAACGCAAATGACTACAAAAAAACTTTTCTTAGCTCAAACACTAAGAAAAGTTTTTTATCCATGAAATATTAATAATAATATAATTGCAACAATTTGTCCTAAAGATGTTGTTACGATGCGACGTGTATATTGATAACTCAATGATAAAAGAAGTTGAGCTACGAAAATAAACGCCACGATCCACCATTTGTCTAAATAGATAAATAATGAACTAGAACATAATGCAGTTATTAATATGATTAACCAAGTAGGTAATTTAAAACGCGTTAATTCTTTTTGTAAAATCGTTCTCATATATAACTCATGACAAGGTATAACAAAAATTAATGTTACTAACATTTGCCATTTGAAATAAACACCTGTTCTTGATAATTCTTTAATGAGTTCTGCATAAGTAATTTGTGGAGATAGCAATGAAAAGATTAATTGTATAATAACCAATACAATACCCGTAACAATACCAACGCCAATAGAAGTTAATAAGCGTTTAGATTCGATGTCTCGTTGGTAAAATACATAACTAATACCTGCAATTAACATAATACCGGTATATAAATACCAATATTCTTGATGTTCTCCCCACATTACAAATAAAATCAAATGGAATACAATGAAACTTGCTATAAACCAAATTAAAGCTTTTGATATATTTTTCATTTTAATGTATACCTTCTTATTCAACGATAGTATATCGTTTATGATTAATAACCGTTTTCTCAGGTAAGTCTAATTCATTGAAGTTATCCATAATTGTTAAGTCTACAATAACTGAATTGTCATTAATTTTCTCAACACGGCCTCTTAAACCGTCATAAAATTCTACGATATTTCCTACTTCTGCAACAGTCATACCGAGTCCTCCTAAAATCATAGCTAGACTATATTGTACTAAAAATTACCATAATAATAAACAAATATATGCTAAAATTGGCAAATAATATTTTAATTATGAAAATAATGTCAAATTTGAGTAAATGATTGGCAAAATAAATAAATATAAGGCATAACTTAATTAAGGGCATATACGAGTGAGACAAAGGAGAGATAAAGATGAAATTTGTAAGTAATAATAATATTACAGATCCTACAATGAATCTTGCTATGGAAGAATATGTGTTAAAACACTTACCTTCAGACGACAGTTACTTTTTATTTTATGTAAATGGTCCGTCAATTATTGTTGGAAAAAATCAAAACACTATAGAAGAAGTAAATAAACAGTATGTGGATGAGCATAATATTCATGTTGTGCGTCGTATTTCAGGTGGAGGTGCTGTATATCACGATCAAGGTAATTTAAACTTTAGTTTTATTACAGACGATGATGGTAATAGCTTCCATAATTTCAAAAAATTTACAGAGCCAATTGTACAAGCACTTCAATCAATGGGCGTAGATGCAGAAATGACGGGACGTAATGATATTCAAGTTGGACAAGCTAAAATTTCAGGAAATGCGATGGTTAAAGTTAAAGACAGAATGTTTAGTCATGGCACATTAATGTTAAATAGTGACTTGGGAGAAGTACAAAACGCATTAAAAGTTAACCCTAAAAAAATTCAATCTAAGGGTGTTAAGTCGGTACGTAAGCGTGTCGCAAATATTGATGAATTCTTAGAAGAATCAATCTCTATTGATGACTTTAAACAAATCATCTTGAAAACAATCTTTGGTGAACATGAAGTCGAAGAATATAAATTAACTGATGAAGATTGGAAGAATATTGAAGCGTTAAGTAACGAGAAATATCGCACATGGGAATGGAATTATGGTCGAAATCCTAAATACAATTTTGAACGCGATGAAAAATTTGAAAAAGGATTTGTACAAATTAAGTTTGATGTGAAAAAAGGTAAAATTGAACATGCTAGAATCTTCGGTGACTTCTTTGGTGAAGGCGATGTTACAGAGTTAGAAGAAGCACTTATAGGCGTCTTACATGACTATAATCATATTAAAGAAGCGATGGAAGAATTTGATTTCTATCATTATTTCGGCGCTATTGAAAAAGAAGATATCTTAAAATTAATGTCTTATTAAAATGGTATAAATACTAAGTCGAAAAGCACAAAGATATAAATGTACTGAACCACTAAAGTTAAAATTAACTTGGTAGGTTAGACGTTTAAATATCTTTGTGCTTTTTATGTTATAAATTTGTATTATAAAATGGGAGGACATTTTACTACATTAATAGTACCTATTTTATTTTTATTATTCATTAGGCCCCGCTTGAGTAGGTTCTTGCAATCCATAAGGAGAGTTTTTACTTAATTCTCGCATTCTTTCTATTTCTTCATCAGTGGGATTGTTAAAATCTATACCTTCATTTAATGCTTGCTCTCTTGCACTATTTACAGGTTGCTGAAATTGTTGGCTATTTTGAAAATTTTCGGATTGATTGTTTTGTTGTGTATTAACTTCATGCTGATTGCTTTGGACATTATGTTGTTGAGTTTGAAATTGCTCTTGAGTATTTGCTTGTTGAGTTTGTGATTGTTCTTGGCTGTATTGCTTCTCTTCATTTGAAGCTGCTTCTTTCTTTTGATCTTTTGATTTCTCTTTCTTTTTAATAGGCTCATTTGACTTTTTACTAGAACTTGATTCTGTTTTTTTATTAGCATCATCTTTATTTGATGAATCGTTGTTGCCACATGCACCTAATATTAATAAACTACTAAATAATAAAACAAAAACCTTTTTCATTATGAAACTCCTTTATTGATAAAAATGTAGCAATTTATAAATTTAACAAGTATAATGAGCAATTTTTTCATTAATCCAATTTTTGTAGAACCTTAATTTTGATGAAGATCACTTAAAAAATAGAAAAAACCCTCCGATTTACGGAGGGTTTTAAATGACGGAAACGGAGGGATTCGAACCCTCGCGCCGCTCTCGCGACCTACACCCTTAGCAGGGGCGCCTCTTCAGCCAACTTGAGTACGTTTCCATATGGCTCCGCAGGTAGGATTCGAACCTACGACCGATCGGTTAACAGCCGATAGCTCTACCACTGAGCTACTGCGGATTAATATGTATTTATATAATGTATCTCTATGAGCACAAATATTATTATATCAATAAACTTAAAATTTGCAAGGGATTATATTCAAAAAATATACGGAACATTTACACTATATTAATATAAAAGTTCCGTATGATTTAAAATTAAACGTGAAACTAGTTATCTTGCAATAGTGAATAATGTGAAAGTGCTTCGAAAATATTTAAAGTTGTTTTTTCATAATCAATTGGCATTTCTGGATTGTTTGATTTCATACGTGATTGTTTATCAACCATGTAATAATAGAATATGCAGTTAGAGTATTGGTGCCAAATGCTATGATAGGATACATTCAGTGTTAACGTTTGGTGATTTGCGAAGATGATTTTACATTTTCGATTTTTAAGAGGTTTGATTTCATGAACATAATGCATATTGATCCACATGTTTTCTTCTAAACGGTATGAATGGGTTGGGAAAAAGTACGTAGGGAATAGAGGGGTCAATAAGATAGGCGGTTTGCTAGTAATACCAGCAATACGTTGCGTTTCGGATTTTTTACTAATATAACTGTTTCCATAAAACTTACATGATCGCTCGACAATCTTTTGTGTTTTAAATGGACTCGTTACAATTGAGGAATCATACTTTAATATTTCTGATCCTTTCGTTTGCTCATAGGCATCAATAACTGGTTTGATGACCATGTCGCCTTTCCGAATAATATATACGGTATTTTGAGTTTGAGAAATTTTTGTCATCTCTTAACCTCCTTAAAATAAAGTTATTATTAAGCGCTAAAAATACAACGATTAATAATATAAATTTATTATATAAAATTTTTATATGTCGTCAAGATATTCATTACATATAAAATT
The DNA here is from genome assembly GCF_001838705.1 of Staphylococcus sp. HMSC34C02. Classification (NCBI taxonomy): domain Bacteria; kingdom Bacillati; phylum Bacillota; class Bacilli; order Caryophanales; family Staphylococcaceae; genus Staphylococcus; species Staphylococcus sp. HMSC34C02. Next base: position 9,920 of record NZ_KV838583.1, on the reverse strand, counting down.
ACACATATTTTTTTGTGAAAAGTCAGAATATTCGATTGATTTAAAAAATAAAAACTTGTATACTATCCTTATACAAAAAAGAAAGGCAGTGATTGCAATGAATTACAACACGAATGTCAAACATACGACGTTAGAAGACTTTGTTACTACAGTTAATGATTTAGGCGTAGAGATGGTCATTGAAGAGGCCCTTCGTCAAGGAAGAAAAAAGCAACTATTAAAGTTGATTGATGAGGCACTTATTAATAAGAATGAAGAAGCATTTATCAATTATACGAACGAATATAAAAATCTGGAGGCATTTCTCAATGAGTAAATTAGGATCCTGTCACTCATCATTATAAAAGGTCTATTCACTACTTAATTATAGTTAGCGAATAGACCTTTTTTATTTCTATTTTTGTCCACCGTTTGATTTACCCTCAATTTTATTACGAATCCACTTTACTAAGTAGCCTGTTATCACGATTCGAATGACACGTTTAATGATATTCATATTAACTTGCTCCTTTTTTAAATTGTTTATTTGAGTTTACCCGTTCTACACATAATTAAAGATATTATCTATAATTATTTATTAAAAAGTTATGGATGTCGCTTATTTGGTATATAAATATAGCCATATTGATCTGCTTTAGTTGTGAAGATGACAATAATCCCATGAATAATAGAAACGATAGTAGGAATTGTAGTCCAGAAGAAAACTAAATGAAAGACGCCTTGCCATACTTTATCTGCATAAAATTTATGAATACCGACACCGCCTAAAAACAAAGAACATAATACATATAATGTTTTATTAACTCTCATAATAATGATGCCTCCTTAAATTTATATTTTAAGCATTTCAAAAATTAAATCAAATAATACTCAGATATTAGATAATGTATTTATAATCAAAATTTCAATGCTTCAATTTATTGCAATTAATTTATTATTATTTGTAAATTTTATATAATATAGTTAATACACTAATCGAAAGGGGAATTAACTAATGATACGAAAAGCACGTCCGAGCGATAGTAAGTCAATTGCAGAATTATGTTACATTATTTGGAAAGATATGGAACTTGATATTGTGCAAGAAATTTCCAAAGAAAGAGTCATTCAAGCTATTGAAGAGAGTATCGTTAATATTAATTATAGAACGAATTATAATAATATCTGGGTATATGAGCAAGACGACGAAGTGGCAGGTTGTATCATTGCCTATGAGGGCTCTAAAGAATTAGAGTTAGAAGCAGCATGGAATGAATTACCATTAGAGGATGACATAAAAGCACTTGGAACGCCATTGCCATTGAAAGAATCGAAGGATGATGAATGGTATATTGAAGCTGTTGCTACTTTTTCAAAGTTTAGAGGACAAGGTATTGCAACGAAACTGTTTAATTATTTAATAGCAACGTATCCAGATACAAAGTGGAGTTTAAGTTGCGACTATGATAATCCGAGAGCTAAGAAATTGTATGAACGATTGGGCTTTAAATGGACTGAAGATGTGGAATTATATGGTCATCAATATTTACACATGGTTTATTCATCATAAAGTAAAAAAATAGAACGGAGGAGACAGAAATTAGAAATCATTTCAAAGTCTCGTCCTCCGTCCTATTTTACTTGTATCAACATTTAAAATGTCACAAGTGATGTATTATATACCACCTAATAAAGCACTGATGTATATGCCTAATGCGTATAATACACCGAAGATTGTATTTGTTTTTCCAGTTGCAGCCATTGCAGGCATCATACTTGCAGGTGTGTCATTCTTCTTGAAGCGACGGATCGCTTTGACTGGCATAGGAAATGATAGCAATACAAGTAAATAAAATAGTGAACCGCCATCTACAAATAGCGCAGTATAAATAACGAACACATATGCAACGATATACATAATTGCCATAAATGTAATTGAAGCGTTCTTACCTAATAGGATTGGTAATGTTTTACGCCCACTCGCTTGGTCTTTAACGCTATCGCGAATATTATTAGCCATGTTAATTAAGCCAATTGTAATAACAATCGGAATACTAATCCAAACTACAAAGCCATTAACATTGCCAGTTTGAATAAAGAACGCTAATAAAATAATAATCATGCCCATAAACAATCCAGAAAATAGTTCACCGAATGGGGTCCAAGAAATAGGGATTGGGCCACCAGTATATAAATAACCAATTGCCATACAAACGATGCCTACTGGAATAATCCAAAATGAACTATTAGCTGCTAAAATGATACCGAGAAATGCAGCGATGATATAAAAAGCAATTGCTAGATTCATGACAAGTTTTGGACTCATACCGTTTCTTACGATAGCACCACCGATACCAACGGAAGTGTGATCGTCTAAACCTTTTTTAAAGTCATAATACTCGTTAAACATGTTCGTTGCAGCTTGAATAAGTAAACAAGCAATTAACATTGCAAGAAATAACATGAATTTAATGTGATCTTGACTACCTAATAAAAAAAGTTTAGCAGTTGCCGTACCAACTAATACAGGTACAACAGCAGCAGTTAAAGTATGAGGTCGCATCAAATGCCAATATTTTCTAACAGTAGAATATTGTTGATATTGATTTGTCATAATTTGATCTACCTCTTATAGTATATAGTTTTAACATATGTATTTTAAAGGAATCATATATAAAGGTCAATTGTCGTGAAATATTTCCCTAGAAGATTAAGCAATTATGCCACTATAAATAATTAAAAATGATACAATATTGTAATGAGAAAAAATAGATAATGAAAGAAGTGAAATGAATGGCTGCGAATATAAAGGAAGATGACATTATTGAGTCAATATATGAAAGTAACAAAAGCTGGGTATCTGTTGAAGTGAAAATTGATAGATCACTTGCGCCTGACGAGTTGTTCAATTTAACAGAAGCACAAGCAGGGGATCGCTTTTATTTTCGCTTAAATGATAATGCGTCTTCGTTTTTCGGCTATCATGCTGTTCAAAGGTTCAAAAATAACTTTGATAACAAGCAATCGATCTTTCGTGAGTGGGAAAAATTTAAAAAAGATGTTGAATTAGTTCACCCAGATATAGAAAAGCATCATTTAAAAGTCATTGGAGGATTTCAATTCTCTAGCCATAAGTCTGATGATGAGTGGCGAGAATTTGGCATCAATCATTTTGTAGTGCCTCAAGTACTCATTTCGAATATTAATCAGACTACTTACCTGACTTATACAGTGGAAAGAGCCAATTTTGATATTGAAGCATTCAAAGAGGTAGTCGCTTTCTTTGAAGAGGCGCACATTGGACAAGATGATCAAGATGAAACATTAGGAAATATCTTACGAATGGAAGATATTTACGTTGATGAGTGGAAAGAACTGGTTAGAGATGCGATTGCTCAGCTTGATGAAACTAAAAAAATTGTGCTTGCTAGACGTCGTATGATCAAATTTGATAAGCCAATTAGTATACCTTACGTGCTTAATCGCGCACTACAAAATGAAAAAAATAGCTATTTATTTATTTTAGAGTCCAACCAATCTGTATTCTTTTCACAAACACCAGAACAACTTCTTAAGGTAGAAGATGGTGTTTTATCTACGAAAGCAGTAGCTGGTACGATTAAACGATCTAACGACACTGAAGAAGATGAAAAAAATATACAAGCATTTTTAAAGGATAAAAAGAATTTAGGTGAACATGATTTTGTAGTTAGAAGTATTCTAGATGATATCACACCTTACGTTGATCATATTGAATATAATCATACACCGAATATTTTAAAAAATGACCATTTATATCATTTATATACGCAAATACAAGGTCAGTTAAAAAACAATGCATTTATTGGGTTAATAGACGACATGCATCCTACACCAGCGTTAGGTGGCTATCCTAAAGATGAAGCACTCAAATTTATTGAAGAAAATGAGTTTGGAACGCGTGGTTTATATGGTGCACCGGTTGGCTACATTGACATGAATGATGATTGTGAGTTTATTGTAGCCATACGCTCTATGTTAATGAAACAAAATCAAACGACGTTATTTGCAGGATGCGGAATTGTAAAAGATTCTGATCCAGATAGCGAATTAGCTGAAACAGCGGTTAAATTTTCACCAATGATGAATGCTTTAGGAGTAGTGGATAAGAATGAATCATAACGAAGCATTAACTAAACAAGTATATACCTTTGCATCTGAGTTATATGCCTATGGTGTACGTGAAGTAGTCATTAGTCCCGGCTCAAGATCTACACCACTAGCAATTGCGTTTGAGGCACATCCTAACATTAAGACTTGGGTACACCCAGACGAACGTAGTGCGGCATTTTTTGCTTTAGGTTTAATAAAAGGGAGCGAACGACCTGTAGCGATTTTATGTACTTCAGGTACTGCAGCAGCGAATTATACGCCAGCAATTGCAGAGAGCCAAATCAGTCGTATACCTTTAATCGTGTTAACAAGTGATCGTCCTCATGAATTAAGAAGTGTAGGCGCACCTCAAGCGATTAATCAAGTGAATATGTTTGCAAATTATGTTAATTTTCAGTTTGATATGCCTGTCGCTGATGGTACTGAATACATGCTAGATGCCATTTATTACCAAATGCAGATTGCAAGCCAATATTTATATGGTCCTCATAGAGGTCCAATTCACTTTAACTTACCATTTAGAGAGCCATTAACGCCTAATCTTGAAAGACAAGAATGGTTGACGTCTTATACTAAAAAGTTACCGCATTATCAAAAAAATATTAACGTTCAAGATATCAGTCATATTTTAAAAGAGAAAAAAGGATTGATTATTGTCGGTGACATGCAACATCAAGCTGTTGATCAAATTCTTACATATGCAACGGTGCACGATTTACCTATACTTGCTGACCCATTGAGTCAGTTACGTAAGTATAATCATCCTAATGTGATAACGACGTATGACTTATATTTTCGTGCAGGGCTTGATTTAGATGTTGATTTTGTTATTAGAGTTGGGAAACCAGTTATCTCTAAAAAGTTAAATCAATGGCTTAAACATACGAATGCCTATCAAATACTTGTTCAAAATAATGACAAGATAGATGTTTTTCCAACACCACCAAGTGTGTCTTATGAAATATCTGCAAATGATTTCTTTAGAAACCTTATTGAAGAATCAGCAGTTGAACGTAACGATTGGATAGAAATGTGGCGAACACTTGAATCTCAAGCGAGACATCATATCGATAAGCATATGTCACATGCGACAGATGAAGCGGCATTTGTAAAAACAGTCATTGATAAACTGACTAAAGAAGATGCTATTTTTGTAAGTAATAGTATGCCAGTTCGTGACGTAGATAATTTACTTTACAATAGTGAAGTTGAAGTATACGCAAATCGTGGCGCAAATGGTATTGATGGTGTTGTGTCTACAGCTATTGGCATGGCTGTACATAAGAAAATAACGTTATTGATAGGTGACTTAGCCTTTTATCATGATATGAATGGTCTTTTAATGGCAAAAATTAACAACATTCATTTAAATATTATATTGCTAAACAATGATGGTGGTGGTATATTCTCATATCTTCCACAGAAGGCGTCTGCAGAAGCTTATTTTGAAAGATTGTTTGGCACACCAACTGGACTAAATTTTGAATATACAGCGCTACTTTATGATTTTTCATTCAAACGCTTTAATTCGGTAACGGATTTCACTCAAGAAAAGCTGTCACACATGCATTCACATATTTATGAGTTGGTAACGAATAGAGATGACAATATGTCGCAACATCAAATTCTATATAAGAAATTGAGTGGTATTCTGAATGTTACATTATAACTTTTATCAGTCAAAACGAGAGACAAATCAATTATTAGTACTTCTACATGGCTTTATAAGTGATAGTCGTACGTTTGATGCGCACGTGGATCCATTGTTACAAGAGGTTAATGTGTTAACCGTTGATTTACCAGGCCATGGTCAAGATCAATCCTCAATGAATGTAACATGGGATTTTCCATTTCTTGCGAAGCAATTGGATGAATTATTAGACATGTATGAATCTTATAAAGTCACGTTATTGGGCTATTCAATGGGTGGTAGGGTAGCACTCTACTATGCACTGTATGGTAAACACACAATTAACAAATTGATTCTTGAAAGTAGTTCACCAGGAATTAAAGAAGAAAATAATCGTTATGAGCGACAACAAATAGATGCTGCTAGAGCGAAAGTATTAGAAATAGCTGGATTAGAAGTCTTTGTAAATGATTGGGAAAAATTACCGCTATTCTATACACAACAGCATTTGGATAAAGCGCAAAAGATAGCTATGCGTGATATGCGTATGGCTCAAGACCCTTATAAATTGGCAAAGGCATTACGTGATTACGGTACAGGGCATATGCCTAACCTATGGGATCAAATCAGTCGAATTCAAATACCGTGCTTTATATTAACAGGTGAATTAGACCAAAAATTTGTGAAGACTGGACAAGCTATGAACAAAGATATGCGCTATAGCCAAGTCCATACCTTTTCCAATGTAGGTCATACAATTCATGTGGAAGATAAAGCGGAATTTGATACAATAGTATTAGGTTTTTTAAAGGAGGAGCAAAATGACTAGACAGTGGGAAACACTTAGAGAATATGATGAAATAAAATACGAATTTTATGAAGGTATTGCAAAAGTAACGATTAATCGTCCAGAAGTGAGAAATGCTTTTACACCAAAAACGGTTGCTGAGATGATTGATGCTTTCAGTCGTGCGCGTGATGATCAAAATATTTCTGTAATCATCTTAACTGGCGAAGGTGACAAAGCCTTTTGTTCAGGCGGTGACCAAAAGAAACGTGGGCATGGTGGCTATGTAGGTGAAGACCAAATTCCTCGTTTAAATGTATTAGATTTACAACGTTTAATCCGTGTCATTCCTAAACCAGTAATCGCAATGGTTAGAGGTTATGCCATCGGTGGTGGTAACGTATTAAATGTAGTATGTGACTTAACAATCGCTGCTGACAATGCTATTTTCGGACAAACAGGTCCTAAAGTAGGTTCATTTGATGCTGGTTATGGTTCTGGCTACTTAGCAAGAATCGTTGGCCATAAAAAAGCGCGTGAAATTTGGTACTTATGTCGCCAATACAATGCACAAGAAGCTTTAGACATGGGCTTAGTTAATACAGTTGTACCATTAGACCAAGTTGAAGATGAAACGGTTAAATGGTGTAAAGACATTATGAAACATTCTCCAACAGCTTTACGTTTCTTAAAAGCTGCTATGAATGCTGATACGGATGGCTTAGCTGGCTTACAACAAATGGCTGGAGATGCTACATTACTTTACTATACTACGGATGAAGCGAAAGAAGGTCGTGACGCGTTTAAAGAAAAACGTGATCCAGACTTCGATCAATTCCCTAAATTCCCATAAACCGGTTAATGATAATACAAATATAAATATAAGTAAAGGACACTTGTATAGTGATAAATTGATAAACAATTTAATCGCTATTAACAAGTGTCCTTTTAAATTAAGGTATCAATTATAATATTTTTTTAAAAATAATTCTAATCGACGCATACCTTCTTTTAAGACATCCATATCGTAAGCATAAGAAATGCGGATATAACCTTTACCCATATCGGTAAAGGAAGACCCAGGCACCATTGCTACGTGGGCTTCTTCAAGCACTTTTACGCAAAAGTCAAAATCATTGGACGTAAACTGTCGAATACTTGGGAATATATAGAACGCACCTTCTGGTTGAGCATCAAGTTCAAAACCTAATTCTGTTAGTTTACTGACTAGATAGTCACGACGCTCGATATAGGCTTGGTTCATATATTGAGGTGCATCTAATCCTTCATTGAGTGCGGCAATGCAGGCAATTTGTGAAGGGACATTTGCACAAATGCAATTATAGGCATGCATAAATGTTAGCTTTTCAATTAAATATTCAGGCCCTAGTAAGAAGCCGATACGAATACCTGTAGCAGAATGAGATTTACTCAAACCACCAATAAGTAAAAGCTGATCGCGTATCTCTTCAAATTCTGCAAAGGAAACATGTTTACCTTTAAATGTATTTTCCGCATAAATTTCATCACTAATAATAAAAATTTCTTTATCTTTTAAATAATTTACAATGCTTTTAACTTCATTACGATCTAATATGACACCCGTAGGATTCGTAGGGTAATTCAACAAAATTGCTTTTGTCTTATCAGAGTAGTGTTGAGCAATTAATTCAGGCGTGATTTTAAATTCTGTCTTTGTTGTATCTATATATATAGGGTGACCACCTAAAGTCTCTACTAATGGAATATAGCCAGCGTAAATAGGCCCCGGAATTAATATTTCGTCACCAGGTTCGATAATACTACGTAATGAAGTATCAAGTGCTTCACTTGCACCATTCGTAACAATAATTTCTTCTTCACTATAATAGAAACCGTATTTATTGTTGAAATAGTTACGGATTGCCTGACGTGTTTCAGGTAATCCTTTATTATGTGAGTAACTCGTTTTATCTTCTTGTATTGCAGTGATATAGGCCGCTTTCACCACATCTGGCATAGGAAAGTCGGGTTGACCAATCGTTAAATTGACGCAATCATCAATATCCTTCATACGATTAGAGAACTGACGAATACTTGGTGCCCTTAAAAATTTAGCATTTGAATTTAAAGTTAATTTCATTTTTACACCTCAAAAAACCAAATTATAGTAACCGTACATGTTACTATAAATTTTTAGAATAATCTTATAATAACATATTTTAGCTACCATAATTTGGTAAGTATTGTTTTATATGATTTTGTCATTATCCTTTAAATGAAGAAGGTTTCTTCAAATTGATTAAAGGATTTGTCCATTTACAAACAAAATTCGTTGATAGTAAATAAACAATCACGATTGAGATTATAAATAAATAGCCATAAGTAAGAACGGATGTTTGAGATTTAAATGGATATATTTCATAACCTCTAACGATGCCTATAACTAGTCCATGAAGTAAATAGATATACATTGTACGATTACCAATATAAGTATAAAAACGTTTAGTCGTACTCATTAAATTAAGAAACGAGAACATAGTTACAAATATGATGAAGTAAAGTAATAAACGTTTTAAGGGACTATATACATCTTCGTTATTATTTTCGAGAGAAGTGTATGGACTGCTACCTAAGAGCCAATCTGAATTGATTGGATGGATGTAATAAACGATGAAAAATATGATAAGTACAATAATTGAAAATACGTTTATTTTTTTATTACGCAATAGTTGCGTATGTGAACGTGTTGTTAAATAGCCAACATAGAATATTGGGAAAAATACAATTGTTCTAGAAATACTCATATAACCATCGATATCGTCAGAAAAACCAGCAAGTATTGAAATGATTAATGCGATAGGTAACACATAATATGCTTTGTATCGACGTACAATGACAAGTATGACGTGAAAACTAAATAATGTAAGTAAAAACCATAAAGCAAATACTGGATTAAATGGATCCATTTGTATTGCGTCACTTTTACCAGTTAAAAAATAATAAACTGAGAAAAAGGCATAAAATATCGCATATGGTGCAAGTAACTTTTTAGCTACATTCTCTAAATAATGTGGTTTATCCAAATGTTTGGCAAAGTATCCAGAGATAAATAAAAATGATGGCATATGGAAACTATAAATCAGTAAATATAATGCAGATAACGATTTACTTTCAGAAGTATAGGGTTGAATCATATGACCGAACACGACTAAAAAGATGAGGATGGCTCGAGCGTTATCGAAAAAGTAATCTCTTTTTGTATCAATGGACATACGATTGTCTCCTTTTTTATTAATAACTGTATCTAATTTAGTATATTTTGACACTTCAATGCAACAATTTAGAAAAAATGTTGAGAGTGGGACAGAATTCTTTTAAATTCGTCGTAAC
>NZ_KV838582.1:26142-27770 GCF_001838705.1 Staphylococcus sp. HMSC34C02 | reverse complement strand
GAGTTGAGAAAATTGAGAAGCGAGTTTAGTAGAGCTAAAAGAGCAAGCAATTTTAGAAAAGGAAGAAAGATGCGAGCGCTTGTCTCGAAGTAAAGTAAGGTTCTTAGCGGCGATGGTAGCCGATTTACGTTCCGCTAGAGTAGGACGTTGCCAGGCAAAGTAATGAGACCGTAAGGTCTCTTTTTTTATGCTTAAAATTAAAATGAAAATTTAATGATATAAATGTATAATGCTTTACGAAGAGAAAGCGCTTGAAGCTGATGAGTTGAGAAAATTGAGAAGCGAGTTTAGTAGAGCTAAAAGAGCAAGCAATTTTAGAAAAGGAAGAAAGATGCGAACGCTTGTGTTGAACTAAATGTACACAAATAACACTCCCATACAGATCAATGGGAGTGTTATATCATTAAATTAAAAGTGAATACAGCATCTTGTTTTCATTAATATAAATATTTGATGGATCAAAATTATGAACATTAAATTTGAGTTGATTAAGGTCATCATGATTTTTAAGCTGAATGCCAATAATAACAGTACCCGTATTTTGAGAAGTTTTCTTTAAGTATTCAAACTTAGTAATATCATCTTGTGGTCCTAAAACATCATTTACAAATTCCTTGAGTGCACCAGGACGTTGAGGAAAGTTAAGTATAAAGTAATGTTTCATTTCCTCATAAAGTAATGAACGCTCTTCGATTTCTTTCATACGATTGATATCGTTATTACCACCACTAATGACGCATACTACAGTCTTACCTCGAATTTCTTTTTTATAATTCTCTAATGCTGCTACACTTAATGCACCTGCAGGTTCTGCAACGATGGCTTGTTTTGAGTACATATCTAAGATAGTTGAACAGACTGCTCCTTCATCTACTTGAATATAGTCGTCAACATATTGCTTAGCAATATTAAACGTGATATCACCTACACGTGCTACAGAAGCACCATCTACAAATTTATCAATATGGTCGAGTGTAACAACTTTATTTTGTACAACTACTGATTCATACATGCTGCTAGCGCCAGTAGGTTCAACACCAATTATTTTAGTTTGTGGGCTATATTGATTTAAATACGTACTTATACCTGAAATCAAACCGCCACCACCAATTGCAGCGAATAAATAGTCAAAAGTAATAGCATCATGATTTGACTGATTCAAAATTTCTTTTGCAAGGGTGCCTTGACCAGCGATTGTGTTGACGTTATTAAAAGGATCAATGAAGGTCATATGATTTTGTTTAGTATAAGCTAAAGCTTCTTTTAAACAATCATCAAAGGTGTCTCCAGTTAGCACGATTTTAACATTTTTTGAACCAAAGAATTTAACTTGATTAACTTTTTGAAGAGGTGTGGTCACTGGCATAAATATGACTGCTTGTAAATTTAGTGCTTTAGCAGTATATGCCACACCTTGAGCATGATTTCCGGCACTGGCACATGTAATACCTTTTTCTTTAGCCTCATCAGTTAATACCGAAATGGCATTATATGCACCTCTAAGTTTAAATGAACGCACCCATTGTAAATCTTCTCTTTTTAAATAGACGTTACAATCATATTTTTGCGAAAGATAGAGATCATATTGTAGAGGTGTCTCTTTAACAACATCTTTAATTCGTAAATAT
>NZ_KV838582.1:0-26042 GCF_001838705.1 Staphylococcus sp. HMSC34C02 | reverse complement strand
CTCTTTAACAACATCTTTAATTCGTAAATATGCATTATCTACATCTTTAGCATTTACTGTTGTCTTTACAGTCATAGTATCTCAACCTTTATTTTTATTTTCATATTGTTCTATTAAACCTTCATACGCCAATGTAATGGCGATATCATCTAGTCCATTTACTAATTTATGTTTCCATGTTTCATCGATTTTAAATTTGAATGATTTATTATTTGCTGAAACTGTCTGTTGTGGTAAATCCACTGTAATTTCTTTCTGAGATGCTAAATATTTTCTTTCATCTTCATTCAAAGTTATCGGTAGCATGCCATTTTTTGTACAATTCATATAAAAGATGTCACTAAAACTTCCAGCTATAATAATATTAAATCCATAATCTTTTAAAGCCCATGCAGCATGTTCTCGACTTGAGCCACAACCAAAATTATCTCCAGTTATTAAAATAGAAGCACCAGCATATTCAGGTTTGTTTGGATTAAAATCTGGATTATCTGAACCGTCTGGTAGATAACGCCATTCATCAAACGCAAATGGTCCAAATCCACTTTTAGTAATGCGTTTAAGATGAGCTTTAGGAATAATTTGATCGGTATCTATATTGTCGTTAAATAATGGTACAACTTTACCTGTGTAGGTTGTAATAGGTTGAATATCCATTGTTAAACAACCACCTTTCTAACATCTACAAATTTTCCTTTGATAGCGGCAGCAGCTGCCATAGCTGGGGACACAAGATGCGTTCTCGCACCTTTACCTTGTCTTCCTTCAAAGTTACGATTACTTGTAGAAGCACAATGAATGCCCTCTGGTACTTGGTCAGGATTCATACCTAAACACATTGAGCAACCAGGTTCTCTCCATTGGAATCCAGCCTCTTTGAAGATTTTATCTAAACCTAACGCTTCAGCTTCTTTTTTAACAGATCGAGAGCCTGGTACAACGATTGCAGTAATCTTAGGGTGAACTTGATTACCTTTAACGATGTGACTAGCTTCTATTAAATCCGATAGTCTTGCATTTGTACAAGAACCTAAGAAGACATAACCTAAATCAATATCTTCTGCTTTTTGGCCTGGTTTAAGACCCATATATTGGTAGGCACGCTCATCATTAATATTTTTAATTTGTGGAAAAGGTGTATTAAAACTAACACCCATTTCTGGATTTGTGCCCCATGTCACTTGAGGTTCGAGATGTGTGACATCAAGTTGAATAACTTTATCAAATTGAGCGTCCTCATCAGTATATAATTTACGCCAATCATGAATAGAACGTTCAAAATTTTGAGCATACTTTCTACCTTTGACGTAATCGAATGTTGTTTCATCTGGTTGCATTAACCCATATTTAGCGCCAGCTTCTATAGCCATATTGCAAATCGTCATTCTAGCTTCCATGGATAACGCTTTGATTGTTTCACCCGTAAACTCTATAGCATAGCCTGTGCCAAAATCCACCCCATATTTACTAATAAGATACAAAATAATATCTTTGGCGTAGACACCTTTTGGTAGTTGACCTGTGACATCTATTTTTAAGTTTTTAGGTTTCGTTTGCCAAAGCGTTTGAGTAGCAAATACATGTTCTACTTCACTTGTTCCTATGCCAAAGGCGATTGCACCAAAAGCACCATGTGTAGCAGTATGTGAATCACCACAGACAATTGTTTTTCCTGGTTGAGTAAGACCAGTTTCTGGACCAACCATATGAACAATACCTTGTTCGTCTGAACCCATGTCAAAGAGGTGAACGCCAAATGCTTTTGCATTTTTTTGAAGAGTTGTGATTTGTTTATTTGCAATTTCATCTTTAATATTAAAAATATCAATGGTAGGAACATTGTGATCTAACGTTGCGAATGTTAAATCAGGACGTCTTAATTTACGGTTCTGTAGTCTCAATCCTTCGAAAGCTTGAGGAGAAGTCACTTCATGAATTAAGTGCAAATCTATATATAATAATTGAGGTTCACCTTCATTACCGGTTAAAACATGTTTATTCCAAACTTTATCGAATAACGTTTGTCCCATAAAAGTACTCCTCCCTTATTCATAATTCTTTTTTAGTTCGTTAAAAATATCTGACGTAGTATATTGGCCATTTAAATCTGGTGTTGTTTTTCCGTCTTTAATTAACTGATATACCAATTGTTCTAGTTCTGATGCGGCATCCTCAAAGTTAAAGCTTTCACGCAAACACATTGCTAAAGAAAGAACCATACCAAATGGATTAGCTATATTTTGATTTGCAATATCAGGTGCTGAACCATGAATAGGCTCATATAATCTTGGCCCTTCTAAACTAAAACTAGCAGAAGGGGATAAACCTAGAGAACCAGGTATAGTAGAAGCTTCATCACTTAAAATATCTCCAAATAAATTTTCGGTTACAATTACGTCGAAATCGGTAGGTCGCGTAATTAAGTGCATACTACACGCATCAACTAATAAATGGTTTACTTCTACTTCTGGATACTCCAAGCTAACTTCATCGATTGTTTGACGCCAAAGCTTACTCGAAGCTAGTACATTTTCTTTATCAACTGATGTTAATTTTTTCTTTCGATTTAATGCTAATTCAAATGCAACCTTCGCAATACGTTGAATTTCATCTTTAGTGTATGTTAATGAATCTAATGCACTAAGGTCATCAAGATGCCGAGGTTGACCGAAATATAATCCGCTAGTTAACTCTCTTACTATAATAAGATCAGTTCCTTTGACACGTTCTTCTTTAATTGGAGAGAAGTGGCTTGTACCGTCTGTAACTTTAGTAGGACGTATGTTAGCAAATAATCCTAATGATTTCCGTAATGCCAATAAGCCTTGTTCAGGTCTATTATTAGGGTTTGTCCATTGTGGACCACCTACAGCTCCCAGTAAAATTGCATCTGCATTTTTACACGCTTCTAAAGTATCATCTGGAAGGGGAACACCCTGCGAATCTATGGCTGCACCACCAAAGTCATACGACTTCAACTGATACTCAAATTGATATTTTTTACTTATTTGTTCTAATAGTTCTAACGTTCCACTTAATATTTCTGGACCTATGCCATCACCGGGTAAAGCTACTATATTAAAAGGCATGATGATTACGCTCCTTATTTTGAATTTCATTCACATATTTTGCATGCGCTTCTACATATGCTTTGCAAGAGGCATATAATACATCATGGTCAATACCGATACCATTAACGGGATGACCCTCTATATTTAATGACACATGAACTTCAGCTTGAGCATCAGTACCTTCAGTGACTGAATCAATTCGATATTCAATGAGTTCACTCTTATGCTTGAAAATTCGATCAACTGCATTATATATAGCCACAATTGACCCCGTACCAATACTTGAATCTTGATATAACTTACCATGTTTATCTTTGATAACGACGACAGCACTTTGTAAACCGTTTGACACAAATTGTAATTGCAGTGTTTCGACTTGATATATTGCATTTTGTTCATGTTCAGTACCTTGAATCAGTGCGTGTATATCACGATCAGTAACACTTTTCTTCTTGTCAGCTATAGCTTTAAATTGTTTAAATAAGTCAACTTGATTTTGAGGTTCAATATCATATCCTAATGATTTTAATTTTTCAGCAAAAGCGTGTTTACCTGATAATTTGCCAAGCGGTAAATCATTTTTACGTATACCAACAAGTTGTGGTGTCATAATTTCATATGTTTCTGGATTTTTTAGAACGCCATCTTGATGAATACCAGATTCATGACTGAAAGCATTTTGACCCACAATGGCTTTATTTCTTGGTACACGTATACCAGCATAGCGTGATATAATGTCGGATGTATTTTTGGTTTCTGATAGATTTAATCGCGTTTCATTACCATAATGGTCTTTTCGTACATATAGTGCTAACGCTAATTCTTCTAGCGCAGTATTGCCTGCGCGCTCACCAATGCCGTTAACTGTTCCCTCTATTCGAGTAGCACCATTTTCAATTGCAGCTAAGCTATTTGCAACTGCCATTCCTAAATCGTCATGACAATGTGCACTATAAATAATGTCTTGGTTCGTCTTTATGTGCTCAATTAAGGTTTTAAAAATTTGACCATATTCATTTGGATAACTGTAACCAACAGTGTCTGGAATATTAATTATCGTTGCACCAGAGTCAACTGCTATTTGTACACATTTGATTAAGAAATCTGATTCTGTTCTAGTCGCATCCTCTGGTGAAAATTGAACGACATCGAAGTATTGTTTAGCATACGTGACATGTTCTTTAATTGATTCCAATACTTGTTCTTGAGTCATTTTGAGTTTATGCGTTAAATGAATAGGTGAGGTAGCTATAAAAACATGAATAACTGGTTTTACAGCATCTTTCGTAGCCTCATAAACAGCATCAATATCTGATTTCTTACAACGCGCTAATCCACATACAGCTGTTTGAGTTAATGTATTTGAAATTGCTTGAACAGACTTAAAACTACCAGTACTAGAAGCGGGAAACCCAGCTTCTAGTATATCTACACCCCATGTCTCTAACTGTTTAGCTATCTTTAATCTTTCATCAAAAGAGAAATTAACGCCTGGTGTTTGTTCACCATCTCTTAAAGTCGTATCGAAAATTTGAATATGGCTTTCCATCTTTAACAACCCCTTAGCTATTATTTTTGAATGCTTTTAGATTTAATGAATGGCATCATTTTTCTTAATTCACGACCAACAGCTTCAATTTCATGACCGTGTTGTTGTTCGCGTAATTTATAAAATTCTTTAAAGCCATTTTCATTATCTTTAACAAAACTATTTGCAAAATTACCATTTTGAATATCTTTTAATACAGCTTTCATATTATCTTTGACATCCGGTGTAATGATTCTAGGCCCTGAAACATAGTCTCCATATTCTGCAGTGTTTGAGATTGAATAACGTACGTTTTCCATGCCGCCTTCATACATTAAATCAACAATTAATTTCATTTCGTGTAATACTTCGAAATAAGCTAATTCTTTTTGATAACCCGCTTCAACAAGTGTTTCAAAACCACTTTGGATTAATTTATGGATACCACCACAAAGTACAGCTTGCTCACCGAATAAATCAGTTTCTGTTTCTTCTTTAAATGTTGTTTCAATGACACCCGCACGCGTAGCACCAATACCTTTTGCGTAACTTAAAGAAATATCGCGTGCTTGACCAGTAGCATCTTGTTGTACACCGAATAATGCCGGCACTGCAGTCCCTTCAACGAACGTACGTCTTACTAAGTGACCAGGTCCTTTAGGTGCTACTAGGAAGACATCGACATCTTTCGGTGGTTTGATAACTTCAAAGTGAATGTTAAATCCATGTGCAAATGCTAAGGCATTTCCTGCTTCTAAATTAGGTTCAATTTCGTTTTTATATACATTGCCTTGAATTTCATCTGGTAATAACACCATGATGACATCAGCTTGTTTAACGGCTTCTGCGACTGGATACACATCAAATCCGTCTTCTTTAGCTTTATCAAAAGAATGACCAGGGCGGATACCTACAATAACGTCATAGCCATTGTCTTTAAGATTTTGTGCATGTGCATGTCCTTGTGAACCGTAACCTACAATTGCGATTTTTTTACCTTGTAATGCATCTTTCTCTACTGATTGATCATAATAAACTTTAGTCATAATACATTCCTCCAAAAATTTAAAATTTCAATATTTTGAATATTCTTAAAATTATAGATATACTAATATCTATAAAATGTGATGTTAGTCATGTTTTGTTTATTTGTACTAGCGCATCAATCTAGAATTTACTTTATTGCTGGTTGATAACTTGAACTTCTAATACACTGACTTGTTTTTGTAATTTGGCTACTAATATTTTAAAAATTGCTTCATCTTCAATATCAGCAATAATTTGCATATCAGAAATCCCGTTTTCTTCTGATGGCTTAACTGTCAGTTCGTTTATATTATATTGTAGTCGAACGAAGGCACTAGTAATTCTATTTAACGTACTTACTTGGTCTGTGACTTTTAACTGTAAAACGCGTTTCATTCTAATCCCTCCATTTCATGGTTCGCTTTGCCACTTGGAATCATAGGATTAACTGGTTCGGTAGGTGAGATTCTAACTTCAATTAA
This sequence comes from Staphylococcus sp. HMSC34C02, assembly GCF_001838705.1. Taxonomy (NCBI): domain Bacteria; kingdom Bacillati; phylum Bacillota; class Bacilli; order Caryophanales; family Staphylococcaceae; genus Staphylococcus; species Staphylococcus sp. HMSC34C02. The sequence goes on along the minus strand of NZ_KV838582.1, from coordinate 19,935 downwards.
TGCAGGCCCTTGATAATTAAATGCTTCATCAAGTGTCGCTGTTAATTTATCGGGATGATCAATTAAGTAACCTTTGACACCATAAGCTTCCGCCATTTTCATGAAGTCAGGTTGATCATTAAATACGGAATGAGAGAATCGGTGGTTAAAGAATTTGTCTTGCCACTGTTTGACCATACCTAAGGTTCCGTTATTAATAAGAACGATCTTTACATTAAGTCCGTATTCAGGAAGTAATGCCATTTCCTGATTCGTCATTTGGAACCCACCATCACCAACGAAACAGATAACGGTTTTGTCGGGTTCAGCTAATTGAGCACCAATCGCAGAGGGAATACCGAAGCCCATCGTACCTAATCCGCCACTTGTAACCCATTGACCATGATGTTTGAAAGGATAGAATTGAGCCGCCCACATTTGATGTTGTCCAACATCAGTAGTAACGATGGCTTCACCGTGTGTAATTTGCCCAATATATTCAATCGCCTCTTGGGGCTTACAAAATGTGTCATCAGCCACAGTATATTTAAAAGGATGTTTGCTTTTATTTTCAAGGCAATGTTGAACCCATTCATCATGAGAAGTTTCATTTTTAAACTTATGAGACAAAGCTTCCAATACCTGTTTACAATCAGCCACAATTCCTAAATCAGTGGCAATCACTTTATTGATTTCCGATTCATCAATATCCACATGAACAACAATAGCATTCGGTGCAAATTCATCCGGTTTGCTTGCAAGTCTATCATCGAATCGACTACCCAAATTAATTAATAAATCACATTCAGTTAAAGCCATATTGCTAGCGTAAGATCCATGCATACCACCCATACCTAGAAATAATGGGTTATCGTATGGAATCGCACCTAAGCCTAATAGTGTAGTCACTACTGGAATTTGATGTTTCGTTACAAACTGCGTTAATAAATCGTTGGATTGCGAATGATTTATCCCTGCACCTGCTAAGACTACTGGTTGTTTGGCCTTAGATAAATAATGAACTAATTGGTCAATGTCTTTATTCTGTGGTTCTTCAGTAACTTTGTAGGCTGGTAAATTCACGTCACTTACCAGTGGTGCAGTTGTTTTTAGTACACCCATATCTTTAGGGAAATCTATAACGACTGGGCCTTTACGACCTGAATTAGCTAAGTAAAATGCTTCATGAATAATTCTAGGAATATCGTTTACATTTTTAACTTGGAAATTCGCCTTCGTGATTGGTGTTGTCATAGAAAGTAAATCTGCCTCTTGAAAGGCATCTTTACCAATACCTGGCGTTGCTACTTGTCCTGTGAACACCACCAAGGGGAGGGAATCACAATAAGCATCTGTAATACCGGTAATTGCATTTGTAGCGCCAGGACCACTTGTAACTACGACTACACCAGTTTTGCCAGATACTCTAGCATAGCCTTCAGCAGCATGTGTCGCACCTTGCTCATGTCTTGCCAAAATGTGTTTAATTTTACCATCATAAAACGTGTCGTATAAAGGTAAAACTGCACCACCAGGGTAGCCGAAAATAAAGTCAACATCTTCATGTAATAGAGCTTCAACTAATAGTTCTGAGCCAGCTCTTAGTGTGTGATTCTCGTTACTATTGACGTCTGCTTTCAGATTAGATTGATTTGAATGTGTCGTAGTTGATGAACTAACGACGTTACTTTCCATTTTATTTGCCATGATGAACAACTCCTCTAGTTAGATAAGATTTTCTGGAACTTGCATTATGCCACCAGTGTTCGCACTCGTAACCAAAGCGGTATATCTCGCTAGATAACCTGATTTTACTTTAGCTTTAAAAGGTTGGAGTGCTTTTTTGCGTTGATCAAGTTCTTCTGCAGTTTGATTAACATCTAAAGTGCGATTGATTAAATCAATCGTGATTTCATCACCGTCTTTAATGAGGCCAATAGGACCACCTGATGCGGCTTCTGGTGAAATATGTCCAACAGCAATACCTCTTGTTGCTCCAGAAAATCTGCCATCAGTAATTAATGCAACGTCTTTACCTAACCCTCTACCTACAATTGAAGAGGTAGGTGCTAACATTTCAGGCATTCCTGGTCCTCCTTTAGGTCCTTCGTAACGTATAACAACGACGTGACCTTCACGAACGATTTTGTTATCAATGGCCTCGACTGCTTCATCATGTGAGTTGAAACATACCGCTTTACCAGTGAATGTTTTGATAGAAGGGTCAACACCACCAACTTTAATTACCGCACCTTTAGGCGCAATATTTCCAAATAAGATAGAGAGCCCACCTTGTTTATCATATGGATTGTCGAGTGAGTGAATGACCTCAAAGTTTTTAATCTCTTTACCTTCATTATTTTCACGAAGCGTTTGTCCAGTCACTGTAAGTCTATCTGGGTGTAAAGTGCCTTCTTTTTTCATTAATTCATTTATGATAGCTGGACAACCACCAGCTTCGTGTACATCGTGCATTGAATATGATGAACTTGGTGCAATCTTAGATAAATAAGGCGTTCTCTTAGCAATTTCATTGATACGCTCTAAGTCATAATCAATGCCCGCTTCATTTGCTATCGCTAAAGTATGTAATACCGTGTTAGTGGAACCACCCATTGCCATGTCCAGTGCGAATGCATCGTCAATTGCTTCTCTAGTCACAATATCAAGTGGCTTAATATCCTTTTTAATATTATCAACTAATTTAAAGGCCGCTTCACGAATCATTTCTCTTCTTTGCTCACTAACTGCTAAAGCTGTACCGTTATAAGGTAGTGCTAAACCTAACACTTCCATTAGGCAATTCATTGAATTTGCTGTAAACATGCCTGCGCATGAGCCACAAGTAGGGCAAGCATTTTGTTCCATATCTAAAAATGCTTCTTTCGAAAGTTTACCTTCTTTAAAAGCACCAACTGCTTCAAACATGGATGATAATGTTAATGCCTTCCCTTGAGCAGATAATCCAGCTTTCATAGGGCCACCTGAACAGAATATTGCTGGTACATTGGTTCTTACGGCAGCTAATATCATACCAGGTGTGATTTTGTCGCAATTAGGAATGTAAAATACACCATCGAACCAGTGCGCATTAATAACAGTTTCAGCAGCATCTGCAATAAGTTCTCGAGAAGGGAGTGAGTATCGCATTCCGATATGTCCCATAGCGATACCGTCATCGACACCAATCGTATTAAATTCAAAAGGAATAGCGCCTGCCTCACGTATTGCTTCTTTCGCGATGTCAGCCAGTTCTCTTAAATGGACATGTCCAGGTACAATATCGATATAAGAATTACAAATCGCTACGAAAGGTTTATTCATATCTGTTGGATTTTTCAGTGCGCCCGTGGCGTGTAAAAGACTTCGAGCAGGTGCTTGTTGATCACCTTTTTTTATCATGTCACTTCTCATAAATAATTCCCCCATAAAACACATTAAGTTTGTTACACATAAAAAGACGTCCCAATTTGTGATTGGGACGTCTACAAGTCCCATTCAATGAGAAATAGGACTTAAACATTTAGTAATTGAAAGATACTAAAGTTCCAGCCCTTGAGAGTATAATAAAATAATTAAATTGTCAGTCGGATTATATGCTTGATGTGTCATTGTAGTCATTTTAATATACTCCTTCCTTGAATGGTTATATTTAAATAGTTAGAATTGTTTAAAAATTCGATAAACTTAATTTACTACACAGTGTTTATTAAGTCAATATAATTTTTAAGAATTTTCTAACATAAATCCTTTTTCAAATTTATGTTCCTTATAGGGAAATTGCTAAAGGAATTTGTTATACTTATTAAGTTAAATTGTTATGGCTTAATTCAATTGTGTTAGGAAAATTAAGCCATTTAAAATCAAAAATATAGCAATAGTAATTAGTTAATAAAATAAGTAGAGAGAGTGGGACTAATGATAACGATTAATAACTTGGATGAATTAGATCAATTCGCTAATGTGTTAGTTCGACACTTAAAGCCTGGTGATGTCATTTTATTAAATGGTGATCTTGGTGCAGGTAAAACAACGCTAACTCAATTTATAGGTAAACATTTAGGTGTTAAACGTAATATTAATTCTCCGACATTTAATATTATAAAATCTTATAGAGGTAGTCATTTAAAGCTACATCATATGGACTGCTATCGTTTGGAAGATTCAGATGAGGACTTAGGTTTTGAAGAATATTTTCAAGATGAAGGCATCACTGTTATTGAGTGGAGTCAATTTATTTATGATTTATTACCTGAAGAACGATTAATCATTAATATAGAGACTGTTAACGAAACACAAAGAACGATTGAACTAAATGGCATAGGGACACATTATTTGAACGTTAAGGAGGAAGTTGAAAGTGAATTTATTACTGATTGATACATCAAATCAACCGATGTCAATCGCAATCATGCAAGATCATGCCGTATTGTCTGAAATGACTACCGAAAATAAAAAAGATCATTCTAGTCAACTTATGCCTGGTATTCAACATTTATTTGAAGAAGCGAAAATTGATAAAAGCGAGATTGATGGTATTGTAGTTGCTAAGGGGCCGGGTTCATATACAGGTGTAAGAATTGGTGTTACAACTGCTAAAACGTTAGCATATGCATTAAATGCAAAATTATATGGCGTATCGTCTTTATTAGCATTAGCTGCCACAATGGATGAAAGCGACCAAAGATTATTGGTTCCTATTATTGATGCACGTCGAGAAGCGGTTTATACAGGTGTTTATCAATATGAAGAAGGAAAATTAAAGACAATTTTAGAAGATCAATATTTACCAATTCAAGAATTAAAACAACACTTGACTGATTTCAAACAGCCATTTGTCTATATTGGTAAAGATGCTGATAAATTATCAAACTACCTTGATGGAGAAATACAAAGTCACTTACCACATGCACCTGCAATGAAACCACTTTTAACTGAAAGTGAAGATATTCATACATTTGTTCCAAATTATATTAAATTATCAGAGGCAGAAAGAAATTGGCTAAACCAACAGAATCAGAATTAACAATTAGAGCGATGCAAGTCGATGATGTTCCTAATGTATTTGATATAGAACGTGACAGTTTTAATGATAGTTCATGGACGATAGATGCATTTTATCATGAATTAAATGAAAATAACTTTGCTAAATATTTTGTAATTCTTTTTGAAAATGAAATTATCGGATATCTAGGGCTTTGGATTGTTATTGATCAGGCTCAAATAACAACGATAGCTATTCGTAAAGATTACAGAGGATATGGGCTGGGACAATTATTGTTAAAATATGTTATGGATTATGCTAAGCATACATGTGAAGTAATGAGTTTAGAAGTTAGAGTTGATAATGTCATAGCACAACACGTTTATACTAATTTGGGATTTCAATTTGGTGGTAAACGTAAAAATTATTATGGAGAAGGCGAGGATGCAATGGTTATGTGGGTGAACTTAAATGAATAAAGAAACATTAATATTAGCAATTGAAACAAGTTGTGATGAAACAAGTGTAAGTGTCATTAAGGATGGCAACACAATTTTATCCAATATTGTACTTAGCCAAATTGAGAGTCATAAGCGTTTTGGAGGTGTTGTGCCAGAGGTTGCCAGTCGCCATCATGTGGAAGGTATTACAACAACTATTGATGAAGCGCTAATATCTGCAAACATTACGATGCATGATATAGATGCAATAGCTGTAACTCAAGGGCCAGGTTTAATTGGGGCATTGCTGATTGGTATTAATGCAGCAAAAGCACTAGCCTTTGCTTACGATAAACCGCTTATTCCTGTACACCATATTGCTGGTCATATTTACGCTAATCATTTAGAAGAACCATTAACATTTCCTTTAATCGCGTTAATCGTATCTGGAGGTCACACTGAACTCGTGTATATGAAATCTCATATGCATTTTGAAGTCATTGGAGAGACAAGAGACGATGCAGTGGGTGAAGCCTATGATAAAGTGGCACGAACAATTGATTTACCATATCCGGGTGGACCACAAATTGACAAATTAGCACAACAAGGTCAAGATACGTATGATTTTCCAAGAGTATGGTTAGAAAAAGATAGTTATGATTTTAGTTTTAGTGGTTTGAAAAGTGCTGTAATCAACAAACTGCATAATTTAAGACAAAAGAATGAAACAATTGTTAAAGAAAATGTGGCAACTAGTTTTCAAAATAGTGTCGTAGACGTATTAAGCACTAAAGCGATGAATGCATGTAAGGCATATAATGTGAATAGACTTATCGTTGCTGGAGGCGTTGCAAGTAACAAAGGACTTCGTCAACGTTTACAACAATTATGCGAAGCAAATAATATCCATTTATCTATTCCAAGTCCTAAATTATGTACGGATAATGCAGCAATGATCGGCGCAGCGGCATACTACTATTATCAAGCAGGCGTTACAGCTCATTTAGATTTAAATGGTGAAAATAACATGGACATAGAAGAAGCAACAATAGATGCTTAAATGATTTTAAAAATTTGTTTTACGATAAGAAACCTCTTATGAACGTTAGCATTGTAATGCCTACGTTATAAGAGGTTTTGTCTTTTGATGAAACATCATTTGATAAAGGTCAATAGGGAACATTTGTACTTATCAACATTAAGTGTATAAGTTGTGGATAAAAGGTTCTTAACAATGTGGATAGCAGGTTAATTTTGTGTAAAAAAATGGTAAATGAATCAAAAATATCTTGTGGATAAGTAGGATAACTTTGTGGATAGTTGATATTATCACATTTTAACTGTTTATAACTTTTATTGAAATTAATTCAAAAAAATAGCTAAAAAGTTATAAAATACTTTCTAGCTATTTTAAGATTAATGCGTTTTAAACATTTTCTTGTAAATTTTCCCATTCGGTCATAACTTGTTCTAATTTCTGTTCGGTTTCTTGTTTTTGATTCGCTAATGATGAAGCTTTTTCAGGATTATTAAATACATCAGGTTGCGTCAGTTGTTCATCAATTTGAGCGATTTCATTTTCATAGGATTCAATTTTAGATTCACATTCTTCAATGAGTCGTTCTAATTTACGTTGCTCACGGCGTTGTTGTTTTTGCGAATCATACGTATTGATGGTGTTATTGTTTACGTTTTGAGTGGAAACATCATTCTTGCTATCATCATTACGTTCATTTTCAAATGCTTCTAATGCAGCTGCTTCTTCTATTTTCTCAATATAATATTGATAATCTCCAAGATACATCTGACCGCCATCTATATTTAAATCAAAGACTTTATTAGCTAATTGATTAATAAAGTATCGATCATGGGAAACGAATAGAATCGTTCCTTCAAAATCTTTTAATGCTTGTTCAAGCATTTCTTTAGAATCAATATCTAAATGGTTTGTAGGTTCATCAAGGATTAAGACGTTATCTCGTTGTAACATTAGGAGTGCTAATTGTAATCGTGCTTTTTCGCCACCAGATAAATCGTTAATAATTTTTTTAACATCATCTTGTACAAATAAGAAACGTCCTAATACAGCGCGTATGTCTTTTTCATTCATAGTTGGATATTGATCCCAAACATAGTCGAGAATTGTTTTGTTGGATTTAAATTCTGCTTGCTTTTGATCATAGTAGCCAATTTGTAGATTAGCACCAAAGGTAATATTACCGTCTAATTGATCTTGTCGTTGTGCGATTGTCTTAATTAGCGTCGTTTTACCTACACCATTAGGACCTATGATTGCGATATGATCGCCTTTCGTGACTTCTATGTTAATTGGAGATGTTATAGGCGCATCATAACCAATTTCAAGATTGCGAATGTGCATCACGTCATTTCCTGTATTTCGATCGAAACCAAATTGAATATTGGCACTTCTTGCGTCTAACATTGGTTTGTCGATACGTTCCATTTTTTCTAATGTTTTGCGACGACTTTTTGCCATACCACTAGTTGAGGCGCGTGTAATATTTTTTTCTACAAAGGTTTCCAATCGCTTAATTTCATCTTGTTGACGTTCATATTCTTGCATGCGACTTTCATAATACTTATCACGTTGCTCGATAAATTGCTCGTAATTGCCTACATAACGTTTAACGTCACCAAGTGCCACATCATAGATTTGCGTGACAATCTTGTCTAAGAAGTATCTATCGTGACTGATGATGACGATGGCACCTTTGAAGTATTTTAAATAATCTTCTAACCACTTTGTTGTTTCTAAATCTAAATGGTTTGTAGGTTCGTCTAATAGTAATAAATCTGGCTCATTCAATAACATTTGCGCTAATGATAATCGTGTTTTTTGACCACCACTAAAATCGTTAATAGGTTTATCAAAATCATCTTCGTTAAAATTTAGACCATGTAGAACTGTTTTGATTTTACTTTCATATTGATAACCATCGCGTTGTTCAAATTGATTGGTTAATGATTCAAAACGTTCCATATGTTGTTGATAGGCATCAGAATCATAGTCAGATGCATGATCAGCGAGCCAGTTCGTTTCTTCTTTAATTAAGCGTTCCATCTTTTTGAGATGTTCAAATGGTTTAGACATTTCTTCAAACACTGAAGCGGATGAATTAAGCGTCATTTGTTGGGTCAGGTAACCCATTCGTAAATTTTTAATTTTAGAAATATGGCCGCTATCGTAATCTTCAACACCGGCAATAATTTTCATTAAGGTTGATTTTCCAGCACCGTTACGACCTACGACTCCGATTCGTTCGCCTGTCTTTACTTCGAAATTCACACGTGTGAAAATATCATCACCATCAAATGATTTCGAAATGTCATTTAATTGCAAGAGTATCATTCAGGTTTCACCTTTCTATTTGTAAGTTTATTACTCGAAATTAAGTTGTATATTACTCTATATTTTACCGTATTACTTAGTTTCTTGAAACTAAGTTATTTATTTTTAAAATGCGTTAAGGTATAATATTCCAGTATTCATAATAGGACATAAGAAAATTTAAAAAAATTTAAAACGTATAGCACTCAAAATAGTTTGGATACATAGATTATAAAATTCAAACGAAAGGGGGGCATTTTAAATGGCTCAAAATAAATCTAAAATTCCACGAGCAACTTTGAAACGATTACCTTTATATTACAGATTCGTTAACACGTTAAAATCAAAAGGCATAGACAGAGTGAATTCAAAAGCGATTAGCGAGGCATTAAATATTGAATCAGCAACCATTCGTAGAGATTTCTCATATTTTGGAGAATTAGGGAAAAAAGGTTACGGTTACAATGTAGATAGTTTATTAGAATTCTTTAAAACGACACTTAGTGATAGCGATAATATACACATTGCATTGGTAGGTGTTGGTAATTTAGGTAGGGCACTTTTAACGTATAACTTTTCAATTCACGATGAAATGACCATTACAGAGGCTTTTGATGTTGATGAGCACATTGTCGGAAATAAGATTGGTGATGTGACTGTTCATCATATGAACGACTTAAAACAAGTTCTTGCTGACAAAAATATTAATGTTGTTATTTTAACGACGCCAGAAAGTGTAGCGCAACGTGTGGCAAATGAGTTAATTGATGCAAATATTAATGGTATTTTAAATTTCACACCAACTAGAATAGAAGTACCTAATAGTGTACAAGTTCATCATATTGACTTAGGTATAGAATTGCAATCATTGCTATTCTTCATGAAAAATTATTCCAATTAAATAACGTCACTTTTATTACAGCACTCTGGGGCATAAATAATATAATAATGCTATTTAGCAAATTCGCAGTAGCTGACTGAACTGAAAAGGCGCTTAAATCAAGCTATTCTCAGTTCTAGTCAGGGGCCCCAACAAAGAGAATTTCACTTAGAAATTCTACAAGCAAAGCAAGCTGGGAGTGGACCACGAATTCAAAAGAATTCTGTTCCACTCCCGTTTTTTGTTTGCCAACATTGAGTGAATCAAATGCAATAATTAATAGGTCATGTGAAAAATCGCTAGAATCATTTTATTTTAAGAAGTTGCCAAATTTAGTACAATTGATTATAATACCTTAGTAAAATAATCGGGAAAGGATGAATTAATAGTGATATGGATGATTATTAGTGGTCTTATCGTTGGAATATTATTAGGGTTTGTTATGCAACGTACACGTTTTTGCCTAGCTGGTGGCTTTAGAGACATGTATGTTCAAAAAAATAACAAAATGTTTTATGCTTTATTAGTAGCTATTACAGTCCAAAGTATAGGACTACTGATCTTAACTGGGTTAAATCTTATTTCAATACCTGATAGTACATTTCCAATTATTGGTACCATCATTGGTGCGTTTATATTTGGAATAGGTATTGTATTAGCAGGAGGCTGTGCTACAGGTACATGGTATCGTGCTGGAGAAGGTTTAATTGGAAGTTGGGTAGCACTCGTGTTATATGCAGTAACTGCGGCAATTACTAAAACAGGTGTGCTACTTCCAGTGATGACGTGGATAAATCAACCTACAAATATCAATGCCAATATGTCTCAGACAACGGGTATTCCAATGTGGGTATTTACTTTAATATTAACGATCATCACGATTATTTTTGTAACTAAAACGTTACGCAAACCTAAACCCAAATTTGCGGTTCCAAAGCTTAAGCAAAAATATAGTGGCTTGAGACATTATTTATTTGAAAAACGATACCACCCATTTGTAGCTGGTATAGCAGTTGGTTTGATAGCATTAATTGCTTGGCCGATGAGTATGTCAACTGGTAGAGATTATGGTTTAGGCATCACAACACCATCAGCAAACTTAATTACGTTTTTAATTACAGGAGATACTCAGTTAATAGATTGGGGTGTACTATTAATATTAGGTATCTTTTTAGGGTCATATATCGCTGCTAGAGGATCACGTGAATTCAAATGGCGATTACCTGATAAGAAGACGATTCGTAATAGTGCTATTGGTGGTATTTGCATGGGATTCGGTGCCTCAGTAGCAGGTGGTTGTTCAATTGGTAATGGCTTAGTAGAAACAGCTATTATGTCTTGGAAAGGCTGGATTGCACTAGGTTCTATGATTTTAGGTGTATGGTTTATGAGTTACTTTATTTTTATTAGACCAATGAAAAAGTTAGAAAAACAAACATCACAATCTCAAAATACTGCAGTTCCAAAACAAACACAAACAACATAATTAATTGGAGGAATAACAATGTTATATGAATTAGGTACAGTAGGTATGGTATGTCCATTTCCACTTATTGAAGCACAAAAGAAAATGCAAACATTAGATAATGGTGATGAACTTAAAATAGATTTCGATTGTACGCAAGCAACAGAAGCTATTCCAAATTGGGCGGCTGAACAAGGTTATCCAGTTACGAATTATGAACAATTAGATGATGCATCTTGGACAATTACAATTCAAAAAGCTTAAATTTAAATAAGTGATTAAAACACTGTTATATTATGTAACATATTGTGTCATTTTATCTTACGTATTTTTGCTATTTCTTTGAAGTATCATTATGATATTTTCAAAGGAAGTGGTAATTATGAAGATGGATGACACAATTTTTTTATTTCTTTGCACTTTACTTGTTTGGGTTATGACCCCTGGGCTTAGCTTGTTTTATGGTGGTCTAGTTCAATCAAAGAATGTCCTAAACACAGTTATGCAAAGTATGGCAGCAATGATTATCGTGACGTTTACATGGGTTACATTAGGTTTTTCATTAAGTTTTGGAACAGGCAATGCTTTTATAGGTAATTTCGATTTGATTGGGTTACAACATGTTGGTTTTGCAGTCAATGACCAATTAAGTCCACACATCCCGTTTGCATTATTTATGTTGTTCCAAATGATGTTTTGCACAATAGCAGTTTCAATACTTTCAGGTTCAATTGCTGAACGTATGAAATTCTTTCCGTTTATTATTTTTATATTCTTATGGGTGATTTTGATATATAGCCCAGTTGCGCATTGGGTATGGGGCGGAGGATGGATACAACAACTTGGTGCTTTAGATTACGCTGGTGGTACAGTTGTACATATCACATCTGGTCTCTCAGGCCTTATTTTAGCGATTATGATAGGTAATGGTAAAAAAATTGAAAAAATACAGCCACATAATCTTTTAATCACTTTAATTGGTGGTATTTTAGTTTGGATTGGTTGGTATGGTTTTAACACAGGAAGTGCATATACGTTAAATGATGTTGCACTAACATCATTTGTAAATACAATTATCGCGGCAAGTGGTGGTGCGTTTAGTTGGTTAATCATTGAGTACCTTATGACTAAGAAAATAAGCCTACTAGGCTTATTATCAGGTGTCTTAGCTGGCTTAGTCGCTATTACACCTGCAGCAGGCTATGTGAATTATTTTAATGCATTTGTTATTGCATTTGCGGGTGGCATCGTTTGTTATTTCGTTATTAATGTGATTAAAGTGAAGTATAAATATAACGATACACTTGATGCTTTTGGTATTCATGGTGCAGGAGGTATCGTTGGTGCTATTCTTACTGGCGTGTTTCAATCACAACATGTTAATCATGATATATCAAACGGATTTATCTATAACGGAGACATTCACTCAGTGTTGATTCAAGTTATAGCTGTGCTCGTGGTTTTATGTTACACGGTGGTTTTAACTTGGATTATAGGTAAGATTTTACAAAGTATCATGCCTATTGCAACCACTGAAGAAGAAGATAAGACAGGATTAGATCAACTTGTTCATGGTGAGAAAGCGTATTTTTATGGCGAATTAAACAAACTGAATAAAAGATATTGATAGTTTTATTAGTGATTCATATACTAAACAGTATTTTATAAGAATAGTTATGTGATAAAATAATGCTTAAATGACAGTTAATTTAGGTGATTAATCTAATGAAAAATATATCAGATATCGCAAAATTAGCGGGAGTATCTAAAAGCACGGTCTCCCGCTTTTTAAATGACGGCTCAGTTAGCCCGCATACGAAGGAAAAGTTAAGTCGTATCATAGCTGAGCATGATTACCAACCAAATCAATTTGCGCAAAGTTTAAGAGCCAAGCATACACATATGATTGGTGCTATTATACCAAGAATGAATTCACATGCAGTGGATGAGACAGTTAAAGGCATTGTATCGGTATGCCATCAACATCAATATCAATTATTACTTAATTATACTGGTTTAGATGTTCATGCTGAGATTGAAGCACTTGAGACCTTTTCAAGAAGTAAAGTAGATGGCATCATATTAATGGCTACTACTTTAACAAATAAACATTTAGAAGTGATTCAGAAATTAGATGTACCAGTTATTCTAGTCGGTCAGTCGCATCCTGAGTTACATAGTATTATCCATGATGATTATCAAGCAGGATACATCGTAGGTGAACAAATAGGGCATCAACAATTTCGAAATGTCGTATTCTTTGGAGTTAGTGAAGAGGATGTTGCTGTGGGTATACAACGAAAGCAAGGTATTATTGATGCTTTAAAAAAATATGATATTCATCCCCAAATTTATGTAACTTCTTTTAAATATGAAGAGGCTAAAAATGATGTTGCTGAAAAGTTAAATCATACATGTAATATTGACGTATTAATTGGGGCAACAGATCCTATAGCATTAGCGATTCATAAGTTTTATTCTCAACAACCCAATACATCTGAGAACTATCAAATTTATGGTTTTGGAGGAGACCCAATGACGCAACTCGTCACGCCTGCGATTACGACTGTTAAATTTAATTATTATAAAGCTGGGACGCATGCTATGAAACAATTAAATGAATTAATTTTTTCTAAAAATGTCGTGTTAAAAACCACAATCCCAGTTGAAATATAGAAATTTTAATTTACATAAAACTATGGAACCGATACCATAGTCGATGATAGAATAATAATAAACTTAGATTTAATTTATCAATGATGGAGGAATAATATGGCTGAATGGTCAAGAGAAGAACGTTATCGTCGCATTGAAGACGTAGATAAAAAGTACCTAGAGCATCTTAAACAACAAGTCGAAGCGTCAAGATTTCGTCAGACATTTCATATCCAACCTGAAACAGGTTTGCTCAATGATCCTAACGGTTTAATTTATCATAATGGCAAATATTATGTTTCACATCAATGGTTCCCACTTGGTGCTGTACATGGATTGAAGTATTGGTTTAATTATACGAGTGACGATTTAGTGACGTTCGAACCACAAGGTGCTGTATTAAAACCAGATACATATTATGATAGTCACGGTGTTTATAGTGGCAATGCTTTTGAACATGAAGGCGACTTATATTACATATACACAGGTAATCGACGTGATGCTCAATGGGAACGTTATGCTAGTCAGATGATTGCGAAAGTAGAAAATGACGGTACGATTACAAAATTTGATAAACCCGTTATCGCTTCACAACCAGAGGGATATACAAGTCATTTTAGAGATCCTAAAGTGTTTGAATTGAATGGTGAATATTATGTGATAATTGGTGCCCAAACAAATGATGAACAAGGTCGTTGTTTAATTTACAAGACGAAAGATAAACAATTAAAGCAATGGTCTTTTTGTGGGGAACTTGAAACACATTTAAAAAACTTTGGCTATATGTGGGAATGTCCTGACTATTTTAATTTGAATTCTAAAGATATCATACTTTTCAGTCCCCAAGGAATTGAAGCACAGGGTGATCACTTTAGAAATATATATCAATCTGGATATTTGATAGGGGATATAGATTTTGACACATTATCATTTGAACATGGGGACTTTATAGAGCTAGATAATGGCTTTGATTTTTACGCGCCTCAAACATTTTTAGATGAAAATGGTAATAGAATATTAATTGGATGGATGGGTTTACCTGAAATCAATTATCCTACCGATGATGAAGGATGGGCACATTGTTTAACAATACCTAGGGTGCTGACAATTGAGGATAATCAACTGCGACAACGTCCGTTTAAAGGGCTTGAAAAGTTACGTAAAAATAAAGAAACTGCACTAGGTTATGCTAATAAATTTAATCGAAAATTACATCCATATGAAGGTACACAGTATGAACTGATTATTGATATTCTTGAAAATGATGCGTCAGAAATTTATTTTGAATTACGTACATCAAAGTTAAATAACACCAAAATTATCTATAATACAAGCGAACAAAAGCTTACATTGGATCGCACGGAAAGTGGATTATTGCCAGACAATGTTCAAGATTTAACAAGAAGTACAATTTTAAAGTCTCCATTGAGCCAATTACAAATATTTGTTGATACATCAAGTATTGAGATATTTTGCAATGACGGCGAACGTGTTTTAACTTCAAGAATATTTCCAGATGAAAATGCTACAGGTATAGAAACATCAACAGAAACAGGACAAGTTTATTTAAAATTCACTAAATATGAACTTAAGGATGATTAAAAAATGAGAAAGTTATACGGAATAGGTGAAGCATTAATAGATTTTATACCAAATGTGAAGAACTCTGAACTTAAAGATGTTGAACAATTTAGTCGACAAGTTGGGGGTGCACCTGCAAATGTAGTAAGTGTAGCACGTAAAATGGGAGCATCTACTGAAATGGTGACGCAATTAGGTAATGATGCATTTGGTGATATTATAGTTGAAACTTTAAGCAATCTAGGTGTAGGTACTCAATTCATTAGAAGAACAGATGTAGCAAATACGGCATTAGCATTTGTAAGCTTAAAAGAAGATGGACAAAGAGATTTTTCATTTTATCGTAAACCTTCTGCTGATATGCTTTATAAAGCGGACTATTTAGACGAAATTTCAATTAACCCGAATGATATCCTACATTTCTGTTCTGTTGATTTAGTTGAAAGTGATATGAAAGAAGCGCATCAAGCTATGATTGATAAATTTAAATCTGCTCATGGAACCATCGTTTTTGATCCTAATGTACGTTTACCGCTATGGCATAGTGCTGAAGCATGTAAAGAAACGATACAGGCGTTCATTCCTAAAGCGAATATCATAAAAGTTTCAGATGAGGAACTTGAATTTATTACAGGCGAAGCGGATGAAGAAAGTGCAATTCAGTCGTTATTTCAAGGATCGGTCGTAGCAGTTATTTATACACAAGGTCCAAATGGTGCTAGTATTATTTTAAAAAATGGAACTAAGATATATCATGAAGGATTTAAAGTAAAAGCCGTTGATACGACAGGCGCAGGAGATGCCTTTATTGGAGCAGCAATTAGCAGAATATTATTAAGTGATGAAGTGAATATGACTAAATTGCTTAAGGAAGAAGGGCAAGCCATACTGCAATTCAGTAACTTCGTAGCAGCAAAAGTTACAACAAAATATGGTGCCATTGAAAGTATTCCAACACTTGAAGAAGTTACATCAGAATTAAAATAATGAAAAAAGAGCGGGACAGTGATAAATTCATTGTCCCGCTTCTAAATTAATCTACTTATAGAGTATTTTGATTGTGTATATTCAACTATATTTTTTTAACATTACGAACAGATGCAAAACAATGCTCGCCATTTTTAAAGTTAACAATACGTTCTTTTGAATCAATAGATTCAATATTATGACGGTTAACAACGAAACTGTTATGACATCTAAAGAAACGATCATCCAATTGTGCGAGTTCTTTTAAGTTACCATAAAACTCTATTTGACGATTATCTAGGTGTGCAATCAAACGATGTGATTTTGTAGATGATTCGAAAAACATGACGTCATCATATTGAACATAGATAGAATTACTACCTCTTTTTAATTCTATCGTCTCAACATTACTTTCTTTAGACAATAATTTTAAGCGTGTATGCGCCGTTTCTAAACAATCAATAATTCTCGATTGCAACTGACTAGGATCATCTTTAAAGATAAAATCCATTGCTGAAACTTTATATACAAACGTTAAGTATGTTAACTCGCTATGACTTGTAACAAAAATGATGTTTCCAATAGGGTCATATTTACGAATTTCACTACCTAATTTTATCCCGTTGATATCAGCCTCTAATTGAATGTCTAAAAAGTAGCATCCAACATCATTCATTTCTTTAGATTTTTCAATGACTTCATAAGGATCATCTGTTGCCAGCGCAATTTCCATTGGTTTTTCTTCAATCATTATATAATTGTTAATAATTGAAACCATATTTTCGCGTTGTTTTACATCATCTTCACAAATGAATATTTTCATGATTACACATCCTTATGACTAATTATTTATGATTTCTACTTTTTGCACAAAGTAGCCATTTTCTATCGTCGTATCGAGTAACACATTGTCAGTAGAATCAGTGATTTCTTTCAACGTGCTTAATCCTAGACCTCTGTTTTCTCCTTTAGTTGAAAAGCGTTCTTGGAATAATTCGTGAATACGAGGCATATCTTCTTGGCACTTATTCATAACAATAAACATAACAGACGTCTCAGTATTAATAAATGCAATACGAATCAATGCATCTTCAAGCGTCTCTGATGCTTCAATCGCATTATCCGTAATGATTCCAATGATACGACTAAGATCAATCGTGTTCATTTCTATATGTTCTACTAACTCAGGCACCTCTATACTAATAGGAATGTTCTTCTCTTGAGCTTGTAAAATTTTAGTGGTAACTAAGCCTTTAATCGCACGTACTTTTAAATTCTCAGTACCATTAATTTTAATTGATTTCATTTGAAGATTATCTTTCACAGGTACAATATTTTCATTGAAGTATTGTCTTAGCCCAGGCATGTCATCTTCACGAATATACTCAGACATCGTAGTTAAAATATTTACATAATCATGTCTAAACTTACGCATTTCATTGTTAATTGATTCAATTTGTAAAGTATATTCATAATATGTTTCAATTTCTTCCATATTACGTTTATAACGGAGTTCTCGATGAGTTGTATATGTAATTATGATTATACAAAGTATTAAAAAGAATAGAATCCCTAAAAATACATAAGCGAATAATCTTAATCCTTCTGAATCCAAATAGAATTTTTGAGTATAAAGATATAATGTAATGATTGAAAAAATTAGAAAAACAGAGATAAGAATTATATATATATTGTTAAAAAATAAATATGTCTTTTTTAGCTTTTTCAATAGAAATCTAATGGAATAGGCGCCTATCATTGCGATTATAAAAAATGAAGCCATATAGACAACAATTTCAAGAAATCTAATTTTCATACTGTTATTAGTTATCACATATATAGTAAGCGTGAAAAAATTACTAATATACATTATAAGTGTTGATAATAAAACTGATAATATGGACCATAAACCCGATTTCAGACAGAAGAAAAGCATGACAGAAATTATGAGAACTAATACTGATTTTCTATCTACATAATAAAATAAAATAGTACAAGGGATTATAATACTTATACAAGTTAAATAATCCCTCTTACTAAATTTAATATCTATAATAATTTTTGAGACCAAGATTAACATTATTGATTGAAAAATTGATAATGGAACAAAGTCTAAAAGATTCATTTCTAACACTTTCTTTAATTATTTTTTAGATAAATCTTGTAATTCTTTAGGTACTTCTGGTTCATCAAAATAAAAACTGCACACATCTTGAACAGAGAATGTTCCTACTAACCCAAAGATAAAGCTAAATACTTTTGCGAATAACATAGTTAATAAATTCATATTAATTGTCCTCCTCAGAATAAAAGATTGGTAATAACGTTAAACTTTCTAAAAATATCCCTAATACAATAAGTTCTTTGAAAGGCACTGGTAAAACTACAGAAATAGTTATTAATACCATTGCTAAAATAACAGAGTATAATTTTTTTCGTTTTACTAAGTGTAGTGGAATTGGTTGTTTCTTTGTGGCTGATGGAGCAAATAGTACTATTAATACAAAAGCCACAACACTAGCCAAATATATTATACCCACATTTAGATTAATGTAGACAACTACCCAAGGTAAAGCGACAAAAAATATTAAATTTTGAACATGACATAACAATGATGATTTTGCATGTGCCCCATGTGCATAACGTCTAACTAAAAAATAACTAACATGTGTAAATAAAGTGTATAGAAATGTATGGAAGATAAGTGCAACACCATAGGTCACAATTGTTTTAGCAAGATTGCTTACAACGACTTGTAATCCCAACTTTACTTTTAAAAATTGAATATGATCTAGGTTGTTTTGACGTTGCAAGTATAATGCGAATTGCTCAATCTTTTTATCAATTGCTTTCAATAGCGTGCCACTCTCCTTATATTGATTATACAATTTAGCGCAATTGGTCTGGGGGCTTATGCGTAACTGTTCAAAATAAATACTTAACTGTTATATTGAAATTACAAGTAATATTTTAACATATAAAATATTACAGTTATGTATAAAAACATGCGATTTAAGAAATAATTAAAAATAAATTGGAAGGTTATGTTTAAATAGACTCATATCACTTACGAGTGATAAAAACTTAATAATCTTAGTCTTTAAATTTAATAGTTATTGTTTTGGTAATCGAGGTAAATGGTTTTGTTTGTAGTTGCGAAATCATTAATCCTTTTACCATATGTTGTAAGTGTTGTGAATGGTTTTGGTTAACCATTTCAATATTAGTAATGTCCCATCGAACATTATTAATAAAGAAGCTTCTAATTTATTTAGAAGTTATCTTAATTTGTTTTCTTCGTGTAGTTAAACGTATTCATTAATAAGCCATCCCAACTTATTAATGAAACAAGCAAAGTTACTGAAGTTGAAACTCAGTGGAAGGTATTTAACTTAGCTATTGTATGATATAGAAGTTAAATATTTTCAGGATGTAAGCTATTGTAAAATTTTCATAATTAATAACATCCCCAAAGATTGAAATAACTGTAAAAAACATTCCCTTAATATGAAAGTCGCGAGTTCCTCCCAAGCTCGCGACTTTTGTCGTTAATAAAAACTGTACCCAAACGATTGGATACAGTATGTTGCACTATTTATATAAATTTGGCTCTATAATAAATTGGACTGATGACTA
>NZ_KV838581.1:0-556 GCF_001838705.1 Staphylococcus sp. HMSC34C02 | reverse complement strand
CAGATAGTGATGCGGATGCCGATTCTGACGCAGATAGCGATGCCGACGCCGACGCAGATAGCGATGCTGATGCGGATGCTGACGCAGATGCCGATTCTGATGCCGACGCTGACGCTGACGCAGATGCGGATGCCGATTCTGATTCTGATGCTGACGCGGATGCCGATGCAGACGCAGACGCTGACGCAGATAGCGATGCCGACGCAGATGCCGATGCGGATGCTGATGCCGATTCTGATGCAGATGCTGACGCGGATGCAGATGCTGACGCAGACAGTGACGCAGATGCCGATAAAGATCATCATGACAAAGCAGATAAATCAAATAGTAAAGAATTGCCTGATACTGGTAATGAAAATCAAACTAATGGCACGTTATTTGGTTCATTATTCGCTACACTTGGTGGATTATTCTTAGTGGGCAGACGTCGTAAAAATAAAAATAATGAAGAAAAATAATAGGTAGACTTCATATTTACACAATGAAATTTAAAACCAGGCCTTCTATGGCCTGGTTTTATTTTAAGGCTCTACGTCAAATCGGACTGATGAGTCCA